>DATLDR010000264.1:0-7293 GCA_035525775.1 Flavitalea sp. | reverse complement strand
AAATTCCTCTACCGCCATTTTAAAACTACTTAATATGATGGAGAGTAATTTCATTATGTAATATTACGTTACTCAGCCTACGAAATCACTTAGCCAGCACTGGTTTCTTCTTCACAGGTTCTGTTGATCCCTGTGATCCTCCAACTTCACCTAATGGTTTGTTCTTTGCAAAATCCACAAGAACCGGAGCAGCCACAAAAATAGATGAATAAGTTCCGGTGATAACACCTATCAGCATGGCGAACGCAAATCCTTTCGTTACTTCTCCACCTACAAGGAATAAAATGAGGATGGTAATGAAAACGGTGAGCGATGTCATGATGGTTCTGCTCAATGTATGGTTGATCGCATAATTTATCAGTGTTGGCTTGTCAACTCCTTTCAGGGTATGACTGTACTCACGTATCCTGTCGTACACCACCACAGTGTCATTCATCGAGAAACCAATCACCGTTAATATCGCTGCAATAAAATGCTGGTCGATTTCCAGCGGAAATGGTACAATATTCTTAAAGAATGAAAACACTATAAGGGTAACCAACACGTCATGAAGAAGTGAGAAAAGTGTACCCAGGGAATATCTCCAGTCGCGGAAGCGGATGAATATGTAAAGGGCGATGATCAGCAGAGACCAGAATGTGGCCCATTTTGCACCAGCTTTAAGGTCATCCGAGATGGTAGCGTCTACACGTTTTGAACCCTGTATATTTTGTGAAGCGAATTGTTCTTTTGTAAGATCCCCCAGCATAGGCTTAAGACCTGTATATAATGTATTCAGCACAGCGGAATCTGCTTTCTGACCTTCTTCCTGGATCATGTAATCGGTGGTGATATCAAACTGGTCATTATTTTTTCCGTATGTTTTTACAGTAGGTGACTCATTAAATACTTTCTGCAAAGCATTACGGATCTCTTCTGAACTGTGAGGCCTGTCAAATCTTACAACGTAGCTGCGGCCGCCACTGAATTCAACACCTTCTTTGAATCCGTTGAAGAATGATCCTATACCCAGTGTAAAAACTATGGCAGAAATTATGTAAGCGTATTTTCTGTATTTAACGAAATTGTAATTAGCATTCCTGAATATTCTGCGTGAAACTTTAGTAAAATATTTAAAGTGACGTTCCTTGTTCATGTAAGCATTCGTAATAAGCCTTGAAACCAGGATACCGCAGAACAGGGATAACAGAATACCGAGTATTTGTGTTGTTGCGAAACCTAACACAGGACCAAGTCCATAGATAGCAAGAATGATCGCGGTTAGCAGCGTAGTGATATGCGCATCGAGTACCGGCGGAAGTGACCTTCGGTAACCGAGTTTTACTGCCTGCTCATGGCTTACGCCACGCCCAAGCTCGTCCTTGATCCTTTCGAATATGATAACGTTGGTATCCACAGCCATACCGATGGTGAGCACCAGGCCCGCGATACCCGGAGCTGTAAGTGTTGCATGTAAAGCGCTCAGTACGCCAATGGTAAATAATAAGTTCAGTATAAGAGCGATGTTGGCAACAATACCAGCAGTATTGTAATACACCAGCATCAGCAGGAATATCAAAGCAAATGAAATACTGAACGAGAGGATTCCACCGTTTACTGCATCTTCACCAAGGGTTGGACCAACCACCTGGTCCTGAACGATCCTTGCCGGCGCATCAAGCTTACCTGCTTTAAGAATGTTGGCAAGATCCTGTGCTTCATTAACCACCAGTTGGGTGCTTCCTTTTGCACCTCTTCCCATAGTGATCCTTGAATTACCGCCTTCAATTTTTTCACTAGCCACCGGAGCAGAGTAAACGATCTCATCAAGAACGATAGCAATTGGGCGTTTTTCACGTGCTGATCTTTCAGTCATCTGTGCCCATGTTCTCGCTCCCGCACTGTTCATGCTCATATTAACAAGTACATCGTTGGTAATGGGATCAAAGCTCTGGTCTGCACTTTCTATTGCACTTCCTTCTATTAGAGCTCCTTCTTTTCCGGGGATCGTCTGAATTGCATACAGGTCAAGGAAGCTCAGGAGTTTTCCTTCCTGGTCTCTTTCCTGCTTCCCCCACAGGAATTTAGCATTACCTGGAAAGTTCGCCACAACAGCGGGCATTCGCAGGTAGCTGTTAACTTTTGCGGTGTCCCTGATCAGTGAACGTCCTAAAGCAGCACCAAAGGATTGTTTGCCTGATTGGTCCTGGTAAGGTTGTGAAGGCACAAGCACCCTGAATAAAGGGTTCATCTGCTCTGCCTTTCTTGCACTATCAGAAAGATTTTTATTTAATGTTGTATCATTAGGATTTTTTGCAGCTGAGTCTGCTGATGCGGTAACATTCGTACCATACAATACAGTTTCAAGTGCCTTATCGGCAGCTTGTATTCCGGCTACAACGGAAGCATCATTAAGCGTGTATACTTCATAGAACTGAAGGTTGGCTGTAGACTGCAGGTATTTTCTTACCCTTTCAGGATCGGTTGCACCTGCTAGTTCAACAGTAATGATCCCTTTATTTTCATCGAGACTGATATTGGGTTGCGCAACGCCGAATTTATCAATACGTTTCTGGAGTACCTGGAAAGTCTGCTGCATGGCTGCATTACCCTGTTGCCTTATATAATTCAGCACTACGTCATTGGATGCGCTGATGCTTAATTTATTCCTGTTGTTATTGGCAAAAAGAGGAGCGATTTTGCCATTCGGATTTTGCGACTGGTAAGCTGCACCAAACAGGTCTATGAAGTTCTGGTCGCTTGTGAGTTTACGCCGGGTCGCTTCCTGTAGCGCTCTTAGCAATGCGGGATCTTTTGGATTGTTGGCAAGTCCACGGATCAAACCATCCAGAGCAACATCGAGCGTTACATTTATACCACCCTGAAGATCAAGTCCAAGCAGCAGCTCACTTTCTTTGGCTTTCTGGTAGGTTTGTCCCCACCAGGTAATCTTTTCATCTTTTGTTGAATCAAGTAATCGTGCGAGGCGTTCCTGGAAATATCTGTTAGCCGAATCCTGAATAGGATCAGCTTTAACGTCATTTTTAACGGAGAAATTCGCAGTAGGGTAAACCCTTTTGGTTTGTTGTGTAGCCTTTTGTTTCATCTCTTTTTCGTGTTTGTTCACGAACCAGGTGAAAGAAAGCTGGTACAAGGATATCAGGATCAGTAACGCAGCAAAAATGCTAACCAGTGCTCTCATTGATGGTTTAGTTTATTTTTTAGAGTTTGCGAAGATAGGAAAACATACATTTGCATCTCAAAAAAAAGCACCTTTAGCAATGCAGTTATCTTCACGTTTAGAGCGTTTCAGTGAACCGGAAACATTGAAAATGGCCAAACTGGGCCGCGAGCTCAGAAGCCAGGGTATCGATATTATCGACTTAAGTCTTGGTGAACCAGATTTCGACACCCCCGAACATATAAAAGACGCTGCCCGCAAAGCAGTTACTGAAAACTGGAGCCACTATCCGCCGGTTGCCGGATATCCGGAACTCCGCGAAGCGATTTGCCAGAAATTCAAGCGCGACAATAACCTTGATTATAAGCCTGAAAATATTATTGTTTCTACCGGTGCCAAGCAAAGTCTTGCCAACGCTGTATTTGCAGTAGTTGATAAAGGAGATGAAGTGATTATTCCCACACCTTACTGGGTAACGTATTCGGAAATCGTGAAGTTGGGCGAAGGTGATGTAAAACTTGTGAGAACAACTATTGAAAACGATTACAAGCTAACTCCCGCTGAACTGGAAGGTGCTATCACGCCTAAATCGAAGCTGTTTATTTTTTCATCGCCTTCAAACCCAACAGGCGGTGTGTACAGTAAAGAAGAACTGGCAGCACTCGCGGAAGTTTTTAAAAAACATCCTGGGATATTTATCATCTCAGATGAAATTTATGAATACATCAATTACGTAGGCAAACATGAAAGCATTGCACAGTTTCCAGAACTGAAAGACAGGATCATTATCATCAATGGCCTCAGTAAAGGATTTGCTATGACGGGTTACCGTCTTGGTTACATAGCTGCTAATTCAGCTATTGTTAAGGCATGCGAAAAGCTACAGGGCCAGTTTACCAGCGGCGCCACAGCTGTTACGCAACGTGCGGCTATCACTGCACTGACTGCTCCGTTAGATAGAACATGGGAAATGCTTACAGAATTCAAAGCAAGAAAGAAAAGGGTAATAGAACTGCTGAATGATATTGCAGGAGTAAAGCTTTCCGAACCTGATGGAGCATTTTATGTGTTTCCTGATGTATCAGCATATTTTGGAAAAAAAGATGGCGAAGAAATTATTGCCAACGCAGATGACCTTTGCATGTACCTCCTGAATAAGGCACATGTGTCTACTGTTACTGGACGCGCATTTGGCGAACCAAATTGTATCAGGATCTCTTTCGCCAACAGTATGGATAAAATTGAAGGCGGATTGAAGAGGATCACAGATGCGATGAGGAAATTAAGTTAAAGGTCAAAAGTTAAAAGTGAAAAGTACAACGATGAAAATTCCGTATTTACTTTTAACTTTTAACTTTTAAGATTTCACTTTATTAAGATTCAAGATCTTCTCATGCAATTTCAACACCTGCGCTATCACAGGTTTTTTAGTGTCATTAACAATCACGAAATCGCATAAGCGCATTTTAATTGTTTCATTGATCTGCCTGTCCATCCGGTCAAGCACCTGCTGGCGGGTAAGTTTATCACGTTGCATGGCACGTTCAATTCTGATTTCCGGTGGAGCTGAAACGCCGATCACATAATCAAGTTGGTCCTGCACGCCACTTTCGAAGATCAGTGCAGCTTCACGGATAGCATAAGGGGCAGTCTGACATTTCATCCATTGCACTGAATTGCGGATAGTGGCCGGATGTACCAGAGCGTTGAGCGTAGCAAGCTTTTTTTTATCGTGGAAAACGATGGAGGCGAGATATTCACGGTTCAGTGTTCCATCCTTATAAGAAAGTTCACCGAAATTTTTGATGATCTCCTGCCGCAGAAAAGGATCTTCGTTCATGATGCGCTTTGCCGCGTCATCTGCGTAATACACCGGTATCCCCAATACTTCGAAGATGCGTGCAACGGTCGTTTTGCCAGACCCTATACCGCCGGTGATCCCTATTTTTAGTGACATAACATATTATGTGACCGAAATCTCAGAAATCGGGAAACGAGAAACGAGAATTATCGATTGTCGTTTCTCGTTTCTCGTAGATTATTTCACCACAGTCGCCGTCACCGCTTTATTCGCCTGGTTAGTCCACTCCATTGAAATAGCGCTCTTCTCGATTTTGAGATAGCTGCCCGGACTGGTTTCGAGCATAATCGTTCCATCTTCATTCACTTTATTTACGGTTCCATGGATGCCTGCTATCGTAACGATCTTTTCTCCCTTCTGCATATTTTCCTGGAACTGTTTGGCAATCTTGGCTTTTTTAGCCTGAGGGCGTATCATGAATAACCAGAAAACAAGTACCATTCCGACGAGTAGAATAATCTGCATTGATCCGGCTCCTCCTGCCTGTAAAAGAATAGCTGTAAGTGTCATGTTTGAATTTATATGTTATTATACTTTGTGATTAATTAGTTGCCTGGGGTGCTTTACCTGTAACTGTTACTTCAAATATCAGATTCTTCGTGCGTGAAGGCGTGTTTGTGGTAACAGTAATTTCTTTATGCTGTTGTCCTTCACGGCCTTCGCTGTTGAATTCCCCTGTTATTTCGCCCTCGTTGCCTGGTTGTAATGGTTGTTTCGGATAATCTGCAACGGTACAACCGCAAGCAGGTGTTACTGATTCTATTACCAGAGGTTTATCACCGGTATTTTTAAACCTGAATGAAAGAGCAAGCTTTTGTCCTTCCAGGATCTTGCCAAAATTCCGGACAGAATCTATCCATTGTATACTCGTAAGTTGTTTTGATCCCTGCTCTCTGGAGGTGTCAACATCTTTTGAAGAATCTTCACTGCCGCACGAAGCGAAGATGATCATTACCATTAAAAATAAAAATGATCGCGGGGTCATCGGTAATTTTTTGCAAATCTAACCAAACACGGTCAATTAGGGTTGTTTGAATGATACTTTGTGCATTTTGTTGTCTTTTACCAGCTCCTTGTGAATATTGTCGAGTATACCATTAATAAACTGTCCGCTCTGCTGTGTGCTATATTCTTTTGCTAGATCGATATATTCGTTGATAGTAACTTTTGGAGGGATGGTTTCAAAAAAGAGAAACTCGCAAACACCCATTCTCATGAGCAGCATGTCGAGTATGGCAATGCGTTCAGCATCCCAGTTTTTTAATTTTGGTTTGATGTATTCGAGCGATACTTCTTTTTTATCGATGGTGGTACTCAGCAGATCTCTGGCGAATTCCCATTTTTCGGTGCTGATGGTTTCCTGAAAATTAAATGCGGCTGGTTTTGACAGGAGTGCAGATAATAATGTCTGCGCCATTTCAGCGTCATCGTCCCAGTTAGGGAATTTTTCTTCCACAAAACCCGTGAACGATTCATTTGGAAGCATTAGGTCGGTAAGGATGAATTCAAGTATTTCCTTTTCATCCTTTTTATCACGCTGTCCCTTGTTGATATAATCCTGGTACCTGTCAGTAGCCGTAAGGTCGGAATATATTTTTTTTGTCAGTTCAGGATCGTTGGTTAGATGTGGTTTATCATCTTTCAGCGCCTGGATATATGAAGGATGCTCAAGTATTTTCCAAAGGAGCTCGTTTCCGGCAATTTTGGTGTTCACGGTAAGATCCTTGGCTGAGGGAATATATTTTGAAGCCTTATTGCGGGCGTCCGTTTCTGCATAGCGGGCTACTTCAGTGATGAAGTGGGCCATGAATACGAGCAGTTCCCTGCTGTGGTCGAAATGTTTCTTTAGTAATTTAACTGCATCTGTTGAAGAGATCCGGGAATCCTGCGTCTCCAGAGAGTATAAGGTCTGCATAACTTTAACCCTGATGTTTCTTCTGCTGATCATATTTGCAAGAGCTTATTTAAGCGGGCGAAGGTAGGGAAAAGAATGGGGCAGAGGCAGAACGCAAAGGGCAATGGTATTTTTAATTGCTAAATTATTTTCTATGAAAATATTTATACTCTTCCTCTGCCGCTGCCGTTTCCCCCTTTGCGTTGACTTAATAGCATGTTATTCTGTCAAGGAACTGCTAAAATCTGAAAAAATGACTTTTTATCACGATTGGTATGGAATTCGAGTACATTTGCCGCCTGCTTTTCAGGCAGCCCAACAATCGAAAAAACTTTTAATTAAAATTTGCTACAATTATGGCTAACAATTTAAAGGTTA
>DATLDR010000263.1:0-6010 GCA_035525775.1 Flavitalea sp. | reverse complement strand
TTTAAGGGAACGAATGTTCAGGATGCCATGAAATGCTCGTCGGCTGTTGTAAAAGGATTAATAAAGATCAGCAGTTCGCTGTTCATTCTTTCTACACATTTATATGAAATTGGTGAAGAGCTTAAGGCCTATCCAAACATTTCATTCAAGTATTTTGAAACGGCTGTACTTGAAGACCAGCTGAAATTCAGTTACCAGCTTATAGATGGTATAAGTAATGACAGGATTGGGTACCTTATACTGAAGCGTGAAAAAGTAGTGGACATGCTGGAAAGATTATAAAATTATAAAGGCGATGGCTGTATGTATAGATTGATCCGGAAACTATTATTCCTCATGCCTCCTGAACGTATTCATTACTTATCAATGAATGCATTTTCTGTTGCCAGATATATTCCTGGATTCAGAAAGCTGGTCAATCCCGCTATTTCAAAACACCCTGCATTACAAAAGAATGTTTTCAATCTTTCTTTCGTTAATCCGGTAGGACTAGCTGCAGGTTTCGATAAAAATGCCCGTTACCTCACAGAACTGGGCATGCTTGGTTTCGGTGCTGTTGAAATTGGAACGGTTACACCTAAGCCGCAAACAGGTAATGATAAGCCACGGTTATTCAGAATACCAGAGCATGCTGCTATTATCAACAGAATGGGCTTCAACAATGATGGAGTAAAATCTGTTGCAATGCAACTTTCGTTGTGGCGTGCCGCCAACATTAATACAAAACTTATCATCGGCGGAAATATTGGTAAGAATAAAATAACCCCTAACAACGAGGCGTGGAAGGATTACGAGATTTGTTTCCGGGAGCTTTTTGATTACGTGGATTATTTTGTTGTAAATGTAAGCTCACCCAATACACCAGGATTAAGAGAGCTTCAGGAAAAGGAATCGTTAAATAAAATATTATCACACCTGCAAACCATCAATAAGCAGCATGCTGTACCTAAACCTATATTATTAAAGATCGCTCCAGATCTTACAACTTCGCAGGTGGACGATGTGATATCGCTTGCAATGGAAATTGGCCTCGATGGAATTGTAGCCACTAATACAACTATCAGCCGCGAAGGATTAACAGATATCGACAATGAAATAATTGTAAAAATAGGTGCGGGTGGTTTAAGTGGAAAACCTTTAAAGGAAAAATCTACCGCAATCATCAAATATATCCATGAAAAAACTTCAGGTAAAATTCCAATAATTGCTTCAGGGGGAATCTTCACAGCTGAAGATGCATTGGAAAAAATAAACGCCGGCGCTTCTATTGTTCAGGTATGGACCGGATTTATCTACGAAGGTCCGATGATCGCAAAAAAAATATGCAGCGGTTTGGTATCATCCTTCAAAGATCAGCGAGAAAACCACCATTCTTGAATTCAATTTGTCGATTGAATTGGAAAGATTAAGTTTCGGATCCCTGCTGTGTATGTTCGTAAGTCCGTTACTTACTTTCAACTCAGGAGAAAGAATGAACACCGGGAAGTAAAAATTAAAACCGATCCCTGCTTCAATTCCGTAATCTATTTTCTTAAGCTTTACCAGCGCTTCAGCACGTTTTGAACGGGCATTGGATGCCAGATCATACTCTACTTTTCCTCCGGCGAACATATACACCCGAAAGTTGTCTATCCGGTCTGAACGAAATTTAATGTGAACAGGCAAGCCAATAAGAATTGATTCGAGCTTTTTGCTCATCAGTGTCTGCTCCTCTTTCGATGCATCCGGATATTTAAGGTGATAAGTAAGATTTTTATAAGAAAACAGTAATTGCGGAAAGATTGCCCTGACCTCGAACCTTGGGGAGAGCCTGTATGTGTGCATACCCGCGAGTCCTATTCCACCTGCATTCTCCGGGTTAGCCACCAACACACTGTCGCTTTGCAAAAATGAAGGATCATGATGCATCTGGAACCTTGACATATTATAGATAATACCAATGCCCAGATAATACTTTTTATCGTCATGATCCGGAAGGTAAATTTGTTTTTGCGCGATTGCCGACAAAGAGCTTGCAAGCAAACTAATCACCACCAGCTGTTTCAAACCTGTTTTCTTCCGCAATAGATAGTACATATTCCTAAGCTCAGTCTGTTTAATGAGGTTTCGTGAAATCCAACTTGTTCTAAAATGTGTAGAAATGTTTTGCCTTCAGGAAATGCTTTTACGGATGAATGTAAATATTGATAAGCTTGTTGGTCCTTACAAAATAACCTGCCAAAAAATGGCGCCAGGTTGTTCATATACAGGTTATAGATCCATCTGAAAGAGCTTGCGGGTTTGGAAAATTCCAGTATCACCAGTCTTCCTCCGGGCCTTAACACTCTGAGAATTTCTGAAAGTCCTTTTTCAAGGTTTTCAAAGTTCCTTACTCCAAACGCTACTGTTACCGCATCAAACGAATCATTCTCCGAATTTATTGCCTCACTGTCGCCCTTCAAAACCTCTATCTTATTATTTAACAACAGTTTAGTAATTTTCTTTCGTGCGATTTCAAGCATGCCTTCTGATATGTCGATCGCTATTATCTTATCAGGTTTTAGTATCCGAGCGGCCATAATGGCTACATCGCCTGTACCAGTAGCTACGTCCAGTAATCTTTTCGGGACCGGGGTACTAAGTTTTGATAACATTTTTTTTCGCCATATAATATCAATTCCTCCAGAAAGGAACCTATTAAGGAAATCATACCGGTATGCAATGTTATCAAACATGCCTGCTACCTGGTCTTTCTTGCTCATCGCTGAATGCTTATACGGGACCACGGTATCATGCGAAAACTTTGTCATGCGGCAAAGTAACTACTTTTTACTTTTAGGGTTTATCTTGAAAAATGAAAATCACTTCAGCAGAGTACGTCATCAGCAGCCCGGATCTTACCAAAGCGCCAAAACCCGATAAACCGGAATTTGCATTTATCGGAAGAAGCAATGTTGGCAAGTCGTCACTTATCAATATGCTGGCCGACAATCACAAACTTGCAAAAACTTCAGGCACGCCAGGAAAAACCCAACTCATCAATCATTTTATAATAAACGGCGAGTGGTATCTGGTAGATTTACCGGGTTATGGATTTGCAAAGGTTTCGCAAAATGCAAGGAACAGGTGGGAACAGATGATAGAAAATTATCTTCGGAAGCGCGAAAATCTGGCGAATGTTTTTGTGTTGATCGACGGACGGCATACGCCTCAGAAAATTGATATAGAATTCCTTAACAAGCTAGGGAGATGGGAAGTGCCTTTTTCACTTGTATTTACAAAAGCAGATAAGGAGACGCAGAAAACAGTAAGCCAGAACGTGAAGCTTTTTCTTGATAAAATGCGTGAAACGTGGCAATTTCTGCCTCAACATATTGTAACAAGCGCAACAAAAAAAACAGGAAGAGAAAAGTTGCTTGACTTTATTGAAAGATCAATTAATGATTAATTCACTACTTTATTTGCACAGCTGCTGCTGGCAAAAGCTTCCGGTTTAGCTTTGAATGCGAAACCCATTCCCAGGATATAGCCCATAGCTTCCTTAAGGGCATCGTTACTTTTGAAATGCGGATTTGTGTTGATGTCCGCATGAACTTCCATGTCAACATCATAAAGTGTAAACAGGTTGCACAGCTCATAAGCGATTTCAATGCTTTTGGCTACTTCAACAAGCATGCGTTCTTTTATGCTGTAAACCTGTTTTGTTTTTTCATTATGGATGAACATAAAGCCTCCATGTCCTTCCCGAAGGAATACAATGACAGTAGCAAATTCTGTTTCAGCGCCTTTTACCTGTGAATCTGTTCCTATACACACCTTGAGATGGTATCCGTTAGCCGTTTCGCGTTTTATTGCAATTTCGACGGCCTCCTTAATGGGTAATTCAATAGGGTCGCCATTAAATTTTCTCCATTTCATACGTCAATGGTTTTCCGAATTTAACGAAAAAATCCATTGATGCGAACGGCTGTATATTATTGTTTGATTATCCTGTAGTGTAAGTTTTCTGTTTTATTGAATACTTTCAATAAAATGATTCCATGGTTAAGCGTTGTCAAAGGGATATTATTGCTTCCTGTGTTTAAGCTGCCTTCACCCAGTAATCTGCCGGTTTCATCAAATAACTGGTACCAATATTTTCCGATTGTTCTAACCTGTACTGCTTCCTTTACAATATTTCCGGCAAGCCACACATGTTCACCTGTTGTACTATTAAGTGTAACAACATTTGAATATTCAGTTGATTCATCATTCCTGATCATTCTCAATCTGTAATACACCGGATTGCCACCAGGTGGCTGGTGTGTATACGTGGTAGCGTTCAGAGGAACATCTTTAAACGGAGTATATATTTTTCCATCAAGCGAGTATTCAATATAAGTTGTTCTTACCTGCGGGTTCGGATAGCCATCCCAGTGAATAATATTAAATTGTCTTTTTATATCCCCTCTGAGTAATACTGTACGGGCAATCGTCAGATTTTCAACCGACCCGGATAAGGAATAAAGACCAACGCTTCCATAATCAGAAACATTCTGGTTTCCTGTTCCATCAACATTGAAATAATAAATGCCTGCAACGAGTACAGTGTCAATTGTTACATTCAGCAAAGTCTTTGGATTGTAATGGCGAATGGTGTCACCAGAGGCGTTTGTAAGGATCAGAGACAGGTCAATATCAGCTCCTGAATTATTAACACCAACATTGTTAGGTGTGATTTTCGCTTTTAATTTTGCTGTCCGGGAAAGTATGATCTTGAAAAAATCACGATCAGCAGAATGATTAATGATTCCATTTACAGCAAAATTATTATTGGACAGGATTAAGGTTGTAGATGACGTGCTGTTATTCCCATGGTCATCACCTCGTAATCCGATATGGTTATATCCATTACTGATGATGCTGATATCATTCTGTATAGTAGAACAACTTTCAATACTTGAACCAATAGTCCATAGTGTAAGATTTTTATAATATCCTACACCCATAATCGGCGCCCATCCTATTTCACCTGTACCTCTACCTTCTGCATATTCATTAACCAGATCACAGTTCTTCGTATAAGTGCTCTGGTGCTGTAATCCAAGTGTGTGACCAATTTCATGTGATATTGCTTCTGCAATGTATTTGCGATTGTTTTCCAGAAGGTTGCTGAACACCCATGCTGGTGTATCGTCGCCCCACGAAAATGAATTAACAAATGAAACTCCTCCTCCGCTGCCATACCAGTTTGAAGTTGGTGTGATGATCACACGCATTCGTTTTGCAACAGGTGCCTTTTTAAATACTGAGGAATCTGTGGTGATATTAAGATTGAATATCCGGAAATCTTCCGCTACGCGGTTGAAGATTTCGGTGATGACAGATGAAGAAGCTCCTGCCGGCTTTGCATGAATGGTACTATCCCAGTTCCATGCAGTACCTTTTACTACCTGGCCATCAAAATCCAGGTAGACGGTTGCAGCGGCTGCAGAATTGCTGTTGAACTTCGGAACCTGCTGGCACAGTGATACCTGAGCGAAAAATAAAGTTATTAATACTATATGAAGCGTTCTGAGGTAAGGCATTGGTGGTAACATTCACATTCGAGAAAAATCAATCCGGCATGTATAACCGCTGCGATATTTTTTTAAAGTAATATTTGTCGTTTTCTTTATACAGTTCGAGAACATCGCCATATTGCGGATGTATTATTCTTCCTTTTACAGCAGTAGAATTATCAGCAAGAAACCTGATGGTTAAATTGAATAATGCATCATGATAATTATGAACACGGATGTTTAATGAAAGAGATCCTGGCGTGTGTTGATTTTTCTCAACAACTGTACCTTCCAATACAAGTTGGCCGGATACTTGCGAAATAAAATTCTCATTTATATCACGGGATAATATTGCGTGAAGCTCTGTTGAAGTAACTTCCATCTTTTCGGGTAAAGAAGTAAAAAGTGAAGGTTTAGACAACTTTTTGTCTCTTAAAGCTGAAAGTGGCTCCTGAGCATGAGTAAACCCATGAATGGAAACCACACACAGA
>DATLDR010000261.1:0-6419 GCA_035525775.1 Flavitalea sp. | reverse complement strand
CAACGCTGCTGAAGATTCTCGCTGGCAGGGAAACGTTAGACAAAGGCACGCTGTGGATACATAAGGATGTAACCGTGGCGTTGTTTGAGCAGGAACCTCAGTTTGTAGAAAATAAATCTATACTTGATAATATTTTCGATCATGACCATCCGATTATCAATGCCATCAAAGAATATGAAGACGCCATGGATTCAGGTAATGAAGATGCACTTGGCAATGGAATCGTAAAAATGGATGAACTTAATGCCTGGGACTTCGATAACAAAGTTCACCAGATATTCGGCAAACTGAATATTCATCACCTCCACCAGCAGGTATCAACGTTGTCGGGCGGACAAAGAAAACGTGTGGCACTTGCGAAAACCCTTATTGACATAGGCTTTGAGCATAAACATGTGCTGCTGATCATGGATGAACCTACCAACCACCTAGATGTTCAGATGGTCGAATGGCTGGAACATTATCTTTCACAGGAGAAAGTAACTCTTCTGCTTGTAACCCACGACAGATATTTTCTTGATAACGTATCAGATGAGATATGGGAACTGGATGACAGTACAATGTTCGTTTATAAAGGTGACTACGAAAATTACCTGGAAAAGAAGGCTGCACGTACTGAAAGCGATCTCGCAAGTATTGACAAAGCAAAGAATTTATACAGAAAGGAACTGGAATGGATGCGGAAGCAACCTAAAGCGCGTACCACAAAATCTAAGAGCAGGATAGATGCATTCACTGACGTAGAATCCAGGGCAAAGAAAAAAATCGAAGATCAGAGTATACAACTCGAGGTTAAAATGAGCAGGCTGGGTGGTAAAGTAGTGGAAATGAAAAAAGTTTATAAGAGCTATGGTGATAAAAATATTCTGAAAGGATTTGACTACACCTTTAAAAAAGGAGAAAGGATAGGTGTTGTAGGGAAAAATGGCGCCGGGAAATCAACTTTTCTGAATATTGTTCAGGGTATTGAACAAGCTGACAGCGGTAAGGTTAATGTTGGAGAAACGGTAGTGTTTGGTAATTATTCTCAATCCGGCCTGCCAGTTAAAGAAGACCTTAGGGTGATTGAGTATGTAAAGAATATAGCTGAACATTTTCCGCTTGCAGGGGGCGGAACGCTAAGCGCTTCGCAGTTCCTCAATTTATTTCTGTTTCCCCCAGAGCAGCAATACACTTATATTTCTAAATTAAGCGGCGGAGAAAAAAGAAGATTACATCTGCTTTCAATCTTGTTTCGCAATCCCAATTTCCTTATACTTGATGAGCCTACCAATGATCTGGATCTACCCACTCTTGGTGTACTTGAGAATTTTCTGAGTGATTTTCCGGGATGCCTGCTGATCGTTTCACACGACCGGTATTTTATGGACAGACTGGTAGATCATTTATTTGTATTTGAAGGTGATGGAGAGGTAAGGGATTTCCCGGGCAACTATTCAAATTACCGCTTATCGCTGAAACCGGAACAAACTACAGAAGAGAAAACGAAAATTGTACTTGCAAAAAAACCTGAGCCGCCAAAACGAAAATTTTCGTTCAATGAAAAACGTGAGTGGGAAAATCTGCAGAAAGATATTGAAACGCTCGAAGGCGAAAAACATAATCTTTCTGACATGATCAATACAGCAACGCTTTCGTATGAAGAGCTCATGAAAATATCAGGACGGATTGCAGACATCAATAAACTGCTCGATATAAAAGAAACGAGATGGCTGGAGTTAAGCGAGGCAGCAGAATAATTTTAGAAACTATGAAACAAAATAACACTACTATTCAAGTGCCATCAACTGCTGTAAAGAAAATTATATTCTTTTTGTTATTTCCCCTCGTAAGTATTTGCAGCATTGCGCAGGTGGAACAATTTGCTCAAACAATCACACCTGACGATCTTAAAAATCATTTGTTCAAAATTGCCTCACGGGAAATGCAGGGAAGAGAAACTGCAACTGAAGGACAACGCCTTGCTGCTACATACATTGAAGAACAATTTAAGAAAGATAGTCTTACACCCGGATGGAATGGAAGTTACCAGCAGCCCTTCCCTGTTTATAAAGATTCACTTATTAAAGCAGTGCTGGTGATCAATGGAAAAAATCTTAAACACGATACAGATTTTACAGCTACGCTCAATTCTGGTTTTAATATTTCCATGGAATCAGATGAAATATTTTTTGCAGGATTTGGTCAGAGCGACTCTGCCTTTGATGATTATAGCAATACAAATGTGAAAGGTAAAATTGTAATGATCTGGCCGGGTACAAGAACAACCATATCAGGAGGAAAAAAGGTGACGAGTGCCGCGCCCGATTATTACATCCTGCAGAAGAGTGCAAAAAAAAATGGTGCGGCTGCTTTGTTGATCGTTCAGCCTTCCTTTATCAGAGGCGCGTTACCTAACAGGGACCGCATGTATGTAAAAGATTACAGGGAGGATAGTATACCTGATACATTTATTATTTCTGATTCTACTGCCCGGCTGATCGTGGGAAAAGATTTTGAATCAGTAAGAAAGTCAATCAAAACAGATGCACCTGCTGGAAAAAGTTACGCTTCACGGATAAAGCTTGAACATGAAAAAGTAATGCAGCAATTACAAAGCAGCAACGTGATCGGCATGCTGCAGGGCACTGACAAGAAAGATGAGGCTGTTATAATTACTGCACATTATGACCACCTGGGTAAAAAGGATACAACAATTTATTTCGGAGCGGATGATGATGGCTCAGGAACAGTGGCTGTACTGGAGATAGCACAAGCATATAAACTGGCTGCTGCTGCAGGAGTGCGGCCTCGCAGAACAATCATTTTCATGACGGTGTCAGGAGAGGAAAAAGGATTATGGGGATCTGATTATTATTCCGGCCATCCTGCATTTTCCCTCGATAAAACTTCGGCGGATATCAATATCGACATGATCGGCAGAATCGAAAAAGGGCGCAAAGGGGATTCATTGGATTATATATATGTTGTTGGCGACAACCGGTTAAGTTCGGACCTGCGGCCGGTAAGTGAAAATCTGAACAACAAGCATTTCAAATTCAAATTTGATTACAAGTATAATGATCCCAATGACCCTGAAAGAATTTTTTACAGGAGTGATCATTATAACTTCGCTAAGAAAGGTGTGCCTGCTATCTTTTATTTCAGCGGACTTCATGATGATTATCACCGTCCGACAGATACTCCTGATAAGATCAGGTATGAACTTCTCTCCCGTCGTGCACAGATGATATTTTATACTACGTGGGAAATTGCTAACAGGCAGGAGATGCTGAAGAGAGACCTGGAATAGTTAGAGTTTAAAAGTGAAAAGTTAAAAGTCAAAGAATAAACAATTCATTTATTACTTCCCAAGTTTCACTTTACACCTTCCTTCACTTTTAACTTTTAACTTTTCACTTTTAGCTTAATTACCAAACACTTTCCTCAAAATATCCGTTACCCTTGCCGCCGGATCCTTACGGATCTTTTGTTCCTCAAGTGCAACCTGGTAGAATAAACCTGTAAGCGCCTTATCAGTAACGTAGCCAGACAAATCAGTATTTACTTTATTGAAAGTTGTAGGAAGCTTGTTGTAGCTATCAAAAACATCCTTCCAGTATTTAGTAGCATTTGTTTTTTCCAGTGCGGATTCAATTACCGGCTTGAAGGAATTGGTGAGGTTAACGGTTGTTTTTCCTTTAAGATAAATTGTGGCTGCGCTATCGCTGCCTTTAAGAATACCAAAAGCATCCTGTATACTTATGGATTTAATGGCGTCAACAAATATCGGAGCGGCAGACTTTGAAGCTTCTTCAGCTGCGCGATTCATGGATAATATTGCTTTATCGACCATGTTCCCCAGCCCTATATTTCTCAAAGTAGATTCTACTTTTTTAGCTTCTTCAGGCATCAGCACTTTAATAGCCGCGTTAGCAAAGAAACCGTCTATTGATGAAAGTTTATCGGCGCTGTTGCGAGCGCCTACTGAAAGCGCCTCTTTTAAACCTGCTACAACATCTTCTTTAGATAGTCCGCCACCATCTTTCCTGCCAAAGATGCTGCCTGCTTTTTTAAGGATGTCGCCTGTTGAATTCTTCTGCTGTGCACACGAAACAAGTGAAGTAAGCACGAAGAGAGATAATATCATATTTTTCATGAGGAACATTTAAACCAATATAACGCCGGATTCATTAAATTATTTGTTAACCTTTAGTCAACCCTTCTTACTTTTGGCGCTCAAATGAAAACTATGAAAAAAGGGATATTTTCAGCACTTTTATTGATACTGACGATTGCATTATCAGCACAGACGAAACCCGCGTCTAAAAAAGTTGCAACAGCATCAAAAAAATCTGCTGCTACAGCCACTGCTCCTGTAATGAAGAATGCGTTGGACTCCTTCAGCTATGCACTGGGCCTCAGTATGGCAGGTTTTTATAAAGAGCAGGGTATTAGTGACATTAACACAGCACTGGTAACAAAAGCGCTTAAGGATATTAAAACAGGAAAGCCTTTGCTGGATGACGCACAGATCAATAGCTGCATTGTAAATTTCATGCAATTGAAAAAAGGACAGGCTGCAGCACCCAATAAACTAGAAGGACAATCCTTTCTGGATTCAAACAAAAGGCAATCAGGTGTTATTACGCTGCCAAGCGGACTGCAGTACAAGGTGATAAAAGAAGGTACCGGATCAAAACCTGCTGCAGGCGATAAAGTAAAAGTCCATTACCAGGGATCGCTGATAAATGGAAAAATTTTTGATAGCTCTATTCAAAGAGGCGAACCTGTTACTTT
This sequence comes from Flavitalea sp., assembly GCA_035525775.1. Classification (GTDB taxonomy): domain Bacteria; phylum Bacteroidota; class Bacteroidia; order Chitinophagales; family Chitinophagaceae; genus Flavitalea. The sequence continues at coordinate 1,640 of DATLDR010000261.1, read as the reverse complement.
TGGAGTAAGTGAAGTTATTCCCGGATGGACTGAAGCATTACAACTGATGCCTGTTGGAAGTAAATGGCAGTTATTTATTCCTTCCGATCTTGGTTATGGTGACGCTGGTGCAGGAAACGACATCAAGCCAGGTTCAACCTTATTGTTTGATGTAGAGTTGCTGGAGATAGTGAAATAGGCAGAAGGCAAATGGAATGAATTTAAAAAAGCAGAAGAACTCTTCTGCTTTTTTGTTTATTAGATAAACTTGAATGTATTATCCTTCTGTCCTCTGCCTATTTGTACAGCTTATCATAATAATCTTCCGCCATTCTTCCTGATTCAAACTGTATTCTTACATCCCGCATTCCGTTCTTGGCAATCTGTCTCCACGTATCATAGTGATCGTAATACAAGGGAAGCATTTCCCCTTCAAGTATCTCATACAATTTATCCAGGTCATATTGATCCTGCTGTTGAATGTTCATATTTGCATAATCAGCCTGAGGAATAACAAACCCATTATTTCCATGCTGAACAAATTCGGGTATCCATCCATCATCAGTTGAAAAGTTCACGGCGCCATTCATTGCAGCAGTCATGCCGCTTGTACCCGAAGCTTCGCGTGGCACACGCGGGTTATTTAACCATACATCGGCGGCTTGTTTAAGTCTTTTTGAAAGACCCAGTTCGTACCCTATCAGCACGGAGATATTTTTATAATTCTTACTCAGGTGAACCAGGTTATTAAACTCATCAATAGCAGGGTAATCCATCGGGTAAGGCTTACCCGCCCAGATGATCTGTACAGGATACTTTATATTGGACAACAGCTTTTCGAACCTTGCATGATTTCTTGTGATAAGCTCTGCCCTTTTATATCCTGCAAAGCGCCTCGCCCAAACAATTGTAAATATTGAAGGGTCGTACAATTTTCCGGTCTGGTCGGCAACGAGTTCAAATGCACGTCTCTTTAAATATTTTTTGCGGTCGTCCCATTGAGCATCATTATTCTGATTTGCGTAATCATACAATTGCTTGTCTGCCCAATATCTCCAGTTTTGTGAGTTTGTGATAGAAATGATGGGACAGATACCCGAATGTTTGTACCACATTGCCCGGGACACTTCGCCATGAAGCTGAGACACACCATTGGCCAAATGAGCGAATCGTAATGCAACAAGTGAATGATTGAATGCGCTGTCGGTGATGCCTGTTAGTCTTCTTACTTCATCAAGACCAATTCCGCAGAAGTAACTCATTTTTTCACACAGGTAAATGTCATGCTTTTCATTGCCTGCTTCTTCAGGTGTATGGGTAGTGAACACCAAACGCTTTTTAACATCTTCCACATTTCCAAACTTTTTATAGAGATAGAATACGGAAGAAACGGCGTGTGCTTCGTTCAGATGATAACGTTCAGGAGCAAAACCTAATTCATCAACCAGCTTTGCGCCACCAACGCCGAGCAGGATGAATTGAGCAATTTTTGTTGCAACATTCGCATCGTATAAACGATGGGTGATCGTTTGCGACACATGGTCATTTTCCGGAAGATCTGTACTTAATAAAAACAGAGGTGCTGTTTTGAAAGTTTCAGGATTCAGGTAAAGCACTTTCACCCACACAGGATGTTCGTGAATATTTATCTGGTACTTAAT
>DATLDR010000259.1:0-28090 GCA_035525775.1 Flavitalea sp. | reverse complement strand
AATGATCAGCTTCACCATCCTTGGCGCATGTGGCTTAACGTCAGGTCTCGGTTTTTCAAAGCAGCTATACATGGCATCTAGAATATGCAGACGCCCGTTTTTTGCCTGGCTCAGCGCTTCACGCATTGTATCCATGCTTAGTCCATCTACCTTGATGTCCATCTGTACGCCGCATATCCCTTCGCGCGTGCCGGTTACTTTAAAGTCCATGTCGCCCAGGTGATCTTCATCACCCAATATATCAGTCAGAATAGCATACTTTCCGTCTGTTCTTGTGATAAGGCCCATTGCCACGCCACTAACATGTTTAGGGATGGGAACGCCTGCATCCATCAATGCAAGAGACCCTGCACATACGGTAGCCATAGACGATGAACCGTTTGATTCAAGAATGTCACTAACTACGCGAACTGTGTAAGGATATTCACCTGTCGGCATCATCTGTTTCAGTGATCTTTGTGCAAGGTTACCATGACCTACTTCTCTCCTGCTCTGCCCACGCATCATCTTTACTTCGCCGGTGCTGAACGGAGGAAAATTATAATGAAGGAAAAATTTAGAATCTACAGATTTAGCTGCGCTCTCCACAAGCAGTTCGTCCAGTGGAGTACCAAAAGTTACGGTAGTCAGAGATTGAGTTTCGCCTCTGGTGAATAATGCAGAACCGTGCGGAGTTGGTAAAGGATCCACTTCCATTTCCAGAGGACGAACCTGGTCGAGGGCGCGGCCATCGAGACGTTTTCTGTCGTCAATGATCATATTCCTCACCACTTCCCACTTAAGATCTTCGTAATATTTTTTAGCAAGTTTCTTTTCCTTGTCATCTGGTTCAGCGCCTAACACTGCGGTGATCATTTCATCCTTCAGCTGGTCGAATGCATCACTGCGTTTATGCTTGCTGGTGCCAGCGGCTGATATCTGGTAAACACGATCCTTCGCGTGGTCAATTACCTTCTGCTGAAGTTCCGCGTTATGCTCTGGTTTTTTATAATCTCTTTTTGCAGCTACGCCTTTCTTTTGCCTTAGTTCATCCTGCGCTTTGATTTGAATGCGGATGGCGTCGTGAGCAATCTCAAGTGCTTTAATAAGATCTTCTTCGCTGCACTCCTTTGCTTCCCCTTCAACCATCATCAGGTTTTTATCAGTAGCCGCAATGATGAATTCCATGTCTGCTTTTTCCAGCTCTGAACGTGTTGGATTTACCAGCAATTGTCCATTGAGCCTGGCGATTCTTACCTCACTGATAATTTCTTTAATGGGAATATCTGATATGGCGAGAGCCGCAGAAGCAGCAAGGCATGCTAGTGCATCAGGCATAACTTCAGGGTCGCTGGAAACTAATGAAATGAGCACCTGTACGTCACAAAAATAATCTTCCGGGAAAAGCGGGCGCAGCGCGCGGTCAATAAGTCGGCTGGTTAGGATTTCATAATCGTTCAGTCTTGCTTCTCTTTTGAAGAAAGATCCGGGTATACGGCCTGCAGAGGCAAATTTTTCCTGGTAATCAACCGATAGAGGGAAGAAATCTTGTCCTTCTTTTGGTTCTTTATTAGCAACAACTGTAGCAAGTAGAATACAATTACCCTGGCGTACTGTTACGGCACCATCTGCCTGCCTGGCAAGCTTTCCGGTTTCAATGGTAACCATTCTGCCGCCACCGATGTCAAATGTTACACTGATTGGTTGAGATAGCATACGAAAAAATAAATTTATTAAATATGGGAAGGAGGTCAACTAAAACAAATATTCCCAACCGTTATGCAGTTGGGAATAAGTTATAATATAAACATAAAGTATTACTTTCTTAAACCGAGTTTTTCGATCAGTGCGCGATAACCCTGCAGGTTCTGCTTGCTCAGGTAAGTCAAAAGACGTTTACGCTGGCCCACCAGTTTCATCAGTCCGCGATGCGTTGAGAAATCCTGCTTGTTCTGCTGCAAATGTTCAGAGATACGGTTGATTCGCTCTGTAACCAGGGCTATCTGGCCTTCGATTGAACCTGTATTGTTCGATTTTCCTCCGAATTCAGTGAATAATGTTGATACTTTTTCTTTTGTTAAATACGACATTTATAAATTTTTTATAGCTCAGACCTAATTATTCTGAATAAGGCGGCAAAGGTACGTAAATATTTGAATCTTAATTGGCGAAATAGTATTTTTTTCGATACTTACCTTTAATATTGCCCCTATACGGCGATGAATGAACAGGTCACGAAAACTCATTTTTGCGGTTACCAATGATCTGACCTACGACCAGCGGATGATACGCATCTGTACCACCCTCTCCTGTGCCGGTTATACTGTAACGCTGTTTGGCAGGCAACTATCTTCATCTATTCCGCTGTTTGTCATGCCATATCACCAGTTCAGGACCAGATGTTTCTTCAACAAAGGTTTTCTTTTTTACGCAGAATTTAATGTCAGGCTTTTTTGTTACCTGGTACGGAATAATGCAGATCTGATCTGTGCGATTGATCTCGACACTATCCTACCCTGCTACCTGGCTTCAAAGATCAAAAAGATACCCAGGGTATATGATGCACATGAACTTTTTTGTGAAATGAAGGAAGTGATCACCCGACCACATATTTACAGGTTTTGGAAAAGAATTGAGAGATTTTTGGTACCTCATTTCCGCAAAGGGTATTCTGTTAACAGGTTTATTGTCGATGAGTTTAACCGTGAATATGGTGTCAGCTATGAAATAATTAAAAATGTTCCTTATAAAATTGATACTTCACTACAGATCATTAATAAACAAAAAGATCCAAAACTGATCATCTACCAGGGCGCAGTTAACGAAGGAAGGTCATTTGAAACCCTTATACCCGCTTTCAAATCAATAGATGCCCACTTAATTGTATGCGGCGATGGCAACTTTATGAAGCAGGCGAGGCACATTGTAAAGGAAAATGATCTTGAAAATAAAATTCAGTTCACCGGCTGGCTCCCTCCCGGTACATTGCGCACTTACACCCGCCACGCTTATATCGGAGTAAACATTATAGAAAATTCAGGACTTAATAATCAGCTCTCGCTTTCAAACCGTTTTTTTGATTACATACAAGCGGGACTGCCACAGATTTGCATAGATTACCCTGCATACCGGGATGTAAATGATAAGTACAATTGTGCTTATCTAATACAGAATACCTGTACAATTACCATTGCACAAGCGCTCAACAGGTTATTGAATGATCAGGAACTTTATAACATTCTGCATGAGAATTGTATAAAAGCAGCAGGTGTTTATAACTGGAACAAAGAGCAGGAAAAACTTCTCTCCTTCTATCAAAGTATCTTTAATCGTGTCTGACCGGCATCTCCATATTATTTCATTCATTGTTCCTTTTCCCGTTACCCATGGCGGTGTTTTTGACATTTATTATAAAATAGTTGCACTTCACAAAGCAGGCGTTAAGATATATCTGCATTGTTTCACTGAACATCACCGTCAACAACCACAATTGAATCAATTCTGCAAAGAAGTGTTTTATTATCCGCGAAAAAGAGGTTTAGCAGGACTGTCTGCAACGCTTCCTTACATTGTTGCGTCGAGGCTGGATAAACGTCTATTGAAAAAACTGGCTCAGGATGATCATCCTGTTTTAATAGAAGGCATTCATTCAGCAGGCTTGATCCGGAAACTGAATACATCGCGCAGGAAAATTATTCTCCGTTTACACAATGTTGAACACGACTATTACACACAGCTATTTTTGGCTTCTTCGTCAACAATCAATAAGATTTATTATTATTTGGAATCGATACTCCTGAAGAAATTTGAAAAAAATATCGCGAATATTCCACATGTGATCCTTGCTGTTTCAGCGAATGATGTTACAACGTACAAAGAACAGTTTAACGTAAAAAATATTGATTTGCTCCCGGTATTTACCGGATTTACAACAAATGAACTTCCACCGGGTACCGGTTATTTCTGCCTGTACCACGGTAACTTATCCGTACCCGAAAATGAAAAAGCTGTTGCATGGTTGTTGAAGGAGATTTTCGCCGATTCGTCAATTCCTTTTGTCATTGCAGGCAAAAACCCTTCACTTCAATTAAAACAATTCATAGCACATTATACGAATGCCAGGCTCGTCGTGGATCCATCTTTTGAAAAAATGCAGGGTCTTATTGCAGATTCGCAATGCAATGTGCTTCCTTCATTCAATGTTACCGGCATAAAACTTAAAATAATAAATGCTCTTTTTCATGGGAGGCACTGTATTGTTAACAGTGCTGCTGTTTCAGGAAGTGGTTTGGAAAAAATTTGTCACATAGTTAAAACTCCCTCAGAATTCAGAGACGTAGTCGGCCAACTTTATGAACAGCCGCTCGCAGAAGCAGAAATTATATTACGTAAAAAAATTCTTCATGACCTGTTTGATGACAATAAAAACTGCGAGAAACTTATTCAACAGATATGGTAGCATTGTCGTATACATGGCCCCTCTCTGTCTTTACGACTCTTGCAGGAAACTTATTGATTACCGGATAATCGTGCGTTGCCATCACTATTGCAGTACCGAAATCTTTAGAGATATGAAACAGCAGGCTCATGATTTCATCAGAAGTTTCAGGATCCAGGTTTCCTGTTGGTTCATCTGCAAGTATCAGCTTGGGTGAATTGAGTAATGCCCTGGCGATATCTACCCGTTGCTGTTCCCCACCGCTTAATTCAAAAGGCATTTTGAATCCTTTTGACCTTAGTCCTACTTTATTAAGTACATCAACAATTTTCTCTTCCATCAGCTTGTCGTCTTTCCAGCCTGTTGCGCGTAAAACAAATTTCAAATTTTCATTTACATTACGATCGGTAAGCAACTGAAAATCCTGGAACACCACACCCAGGTTTCTTCTCAGAAAAGGAACTTGCTTCCAGTCCATCTTTCTCAGATCAAAGCCAACAACGGTGCATGAACCATCTTTCAGCGGCAGGTCACCATACATGGTTTTTAGAAGGCTCGACTTTCCTGTTCCCGTTTTTCCGACCAGGTAAACAAATTCACCTTTTCTTACGGTAAGGTTCACATCCTGCAATATGAGACTCTGTCCCTGGTATATGTTTACTGCATTTATTTCTATTATACTATCCTGCATAGTCAACGGTTAGAAGCAAAAATATGAGAAATTATCAGGATGAAGTTAAATTGTACTTACATATGGTTTTAAACGAATGATGCTGCTGACTACCTGCGTAATCGGAACAATGCGATGATCTGCAATTTACTGCTACTGATGTTTTCAACAGGGGGTATAGCTCAGGAACCTCCATATATATAACGGTTCTGAGCACACTGTTTTCTACACGGGAATGCGCAAAATCATCTCTTGCTTATTTCAGATACTCTGGGAAACAGGCGATGTTTTTCAGAACATGCAGGGAGTGGCTAACTATATATTTCCGGTCGAAAGTATTGAGCGGATTGTAAGCTTCACTTTATATGATGGCAACCTCGCCGGTTACCTCATTCTAGCCAGGCCCAGGCGAGGGAGGTAAACATAGAGGGCCTTAAAAAAGTAATCCCCACAGAAAACTGCGGGGAATGATTTACACTGCGGTTATGGGTCTTTTTTACAGTGGTTTTCCAATGCGGGTTACGGTCACTGGATTTTTCATGTTTTTCATGGATCGGGATTAATGGTTTCGGGATAATTGGGTTTAATTGTTTTTCATAAGAATCAGATCAAGTATTTTCAGCCGCTATGTTCAAATTGACTGGACGATTGGATTGTTTCAACACCACAAATATGCTATCATTGTTTGCAACATGAAAGTATTTTTCAAACGTTTTGCCTGATGTGTATGTTAAATTTATTTTATTCTAAATGCTTATACTTAAGTATGTTAGTTATACTAGCTGCAAATTAGGACATTTACTATATTATTAAAATTTTAACACCTTGCAATTTTGTTACCCATGTTATGTTTTAGTTTTGAATAGTTAATACCTGCTGTACTCGATGATATATAGGCTGTTCTTTATTTGTATATTTTTCATGTCTGCGCATTTAATTCATGCACAGAATTACAATGCTATCCACGGATCCGATTATTCAGGGGCGCTTGGAGTATATAATAATCCTTCTTCAATAATTTCTTCACCTTATAACTGGGATATTACGGTTGTTGGTTTTCAATTTCAAACCATTTCTAATGTAATCAAAGGTCCTAATTTTCCGTTCAGCTTTTTTCCGGGTGCTACTTTTTATGTTGCAAACGGAAATTTAAAACGATACGCTGATATCACAGCTGACCTGCATTTGCTGAATGGCCGGTTTAAATTGAATGATAACAGTGCTTTTGCTTTCGGAATGAATGTTCGGCAAAATACACAGGCCAAAACAAGCCCGGTAAATTATACTGATTCTGTTAAGGGTCCGCGAAGTTTTCTTTTTCTGAATGAGCAGAATGGAACCATTGATCTGACTGTGGCACAATCAGCATGGCTGGAATTTTATGGTGCTTATGCAACAACGATCCATGATAACGAAACAGGCAAATTGAATGTTGGGGCTACCTTAAAATTGAGCCGCGGAATATCTGGTGCTTTTGCAAATGCGAAAAATGTAGGTGTGGTAAGTGAGCAGGATAATGACCAGAAAGTATATAAAATAACAAACGGTGATATAAAATATGGCTACTCGGCCAATTTAGGTGATGGCGAATCATTCAGTGCTGCTGATTTATTTTCAAATAATAAAATTGGTTTTGGGATTGACCTGGGTGCTGAATACCTCATAAAATCCCCCACTAATGCAGCAACGTATGCTGAACAAAATACATCGGAATATGATTGGAAGGTTGGATTTTCACTCCTCGATCTAGGATGGAATTCGTATGAATATAGTTCAGTCAGCCACCATGCTTCTTCAATAAAAAGTGATGTTTCAAGTTTTGTACTGCAGGAAAAGTTTTCTCGGGTAACAAGTGTAAACTCATTTAATGATAGCGTAGCTACTGTTGTTAATAATTTTACTTCTCTTACCGGTAACTTTAAAGTGATGAATCCTGCGAGAGCAGTAATTAACATCGACCGCCCAGTTTCAGGGAATGTGTTTATCAACGGGGAATTATCGCTCAATCTGGCTCCGGGTGGTGCAAATAGTTATGTTTTGAAAGAAACAAAATTCCTTACTGTTACACCCCGGTGGGAAACCAGGAAACTCGGTTTTTTTATGCCGGTTCAGGTGAACCGCCATGGTAATTTCTGGATAGGCGCCGCCCTTAAAGCAGGCCCCCTCCTCCTGGGTACACATAATTTGTTGAATACCTTCTCTAAAAACAAATTTTTAGGAAGTGGTGCATATTTAGCATTTACTATTCGTCCATTCGAAATGCAAAGCAGGGACAGGCGGAGCAGACAATATGAATGCCCTACTTACTGATCATTTAATTTTTCTATCATAAACAGTTCATTCTTTATCGCATAGATCACGATTCCTGCCGTGCTTTTTACTTTCATTTTCTCTCTTATTCTTTGCCTGTATTCTTCCGCAGTTCTTGAACTCATATTAAGCCTGTCTCCTATTTCCTTGCTTGTTTTCTCTTCACAGATCATCCTGATGATGTCAACTTCTCTTTCCGTGAAACAGATTTTTCTATTTGCTTTAGGACCGAATTGACTGTTGCCGATCAATCTTGCAAGTTTATGCGAGGTAGATGAACAATAGTATGGCTTGTTTTTATACACGGACTCAATTGCGTTGATGATCTCATTCTTGTGAGCATTTTTGATCAGGTATCCACTTGCGCCTGCATTCAGCATGTCAAGGATAAGATGATCCTGGTTGAACATGGATAAAGCTATTACCCGTACAGTGGGGAAATTAAGAGCAAGTAGCGCGGTAGCTTTTATACCATCCATTACAGGCATCACAATATCTGTCAGCACAACATCAGGCAAATTTTCAGCGCAAAGTGACAACAGATGTTTTCCTGTTGATGCTTCACCGGTCACTTCAAACTGTTTGCAATTCTGAAGAAGAGCTTTCAATCCATCGCGGTAAACTTCATGATCATCCGCTATTATCAATTGTATTTTGGGGTTCATGTAAAACTTTCGGTATTTCTATAGTAAATGAAGTTCCTTTTCCTGGCGATGAATCGATATACAGGTCTCCATTCAGTATATGTGTTCTGTTAAGAATATTTTTTAACCCGAGTCCGGTGCTCTCATGCAAAATCAAATCTGAGTTAAACCCTATGCCATTGTCATCAATGCGTAAAATCATCATTTTATTTTCAGATGTAATATCAATGCGCAGATGTTCTGCATTGGAATGTTTGATAGTATTTGTAATTATCTCCTGGAGAATTCTGTATATATGTATTTCAGCGCCGGGCTCAAAAGGAACAGGATGATAGGTAAATTCTATTTTTACCGGAATACGTTCAGCAAGCTCACTTATAAATTCATTTATAGCAACAAACAATCCTTTGCTGATGAGAGCCTGCGGCATCATGTGATTGCAAATTTCCCGGATGCGATGTAAAATAATGTCTATGTTGTTGGCTGCCTTATTTACTATGAGCACGTCCTGGTCAGTTGCTATATCCAGGCCGATAATCTGGAACTTGACAACTGAAAGTAATGGGCCCAGTTCATCATGCAGGTCAGATACTATCCGCTTCCGGTCAAATTCCAGGGTAGCGATTTCCTTCATCAGTTGCCCGCGCTGAAGACGCAAATATCTGCGTTGGCTACGTACGATAGTGATGATAAAATAAATAACAATAATACCAAGTATGCCAGTGGCTATTAATATGGAAATGAAAATTTTTGTCTCGCCGGAATCCATAAGGTTGCAATTGCAAAAAGCAGATTAACAATGAGGTTAACAAATGCAAGGATGATGAATACATGTGCAAAAAAGCTTGCGCTTTTCTGAAGGTCGAGCAGGAAGAAGCATTCAACAAGAATACGGTAAGTAAAAAATATTATCGTGCCGCAGCAGATCAGGAACCTGGCGTTTGTAAAAAGATTTCCTTTTTCTTCTGTCAGCTGACGGTTCATCTGGTTAATGGAATAAAAAATAACCATAAATGAAAACAGGATAGCATAAACAGAACTGAAGGAAAATAGTTTGCCTGCAATAATATTTTCAATTATCCATATACTGGTAATCAGTATAGAAGCATATTTTAAGGGCAGCACCTGATCTTTGGTCGTATTCCATTTTCTGAATTGCCGCAGCCATAATAAACCTTCTATTAATCCGAATACATTAACAGCTATTGCATTGCTCTTTTTGAAATAAATGAGGATATGGCTTATGATCTCAACCACCAACGACATGGTAATAATCAAAATAAAAGGCCGGTAAGATGCATGTATATTGCGCAATCTTACCAGACCGATTATGGCTGCAATGCCGATGCTGTAACTTCCTAAAATAATCAATGTGTAATCTGTCATCCTTGTGGATTCAGCGGACTAGCCGGGCCACAAATTGGCGGGCAACGCTGACCATATTCAAAAATAGAAGCTGCCTCCTGATTTACTCCGGCTAATATGTCATTATTATTTTCATCTACACCAACAAATATGAGGCAAACATTATTATTCTCATCCATTCCGTAGTATGACCTTATTGCCACACAACCTGCTGCAGCAGCAAGTTCTGCAAAAATGGATTTTTGGAAAGTTTGTGAAATGGGTAATGCACCGGCATATTCAGGTTGTAACATTAACTGAACTTCTGCACGGTAGCGGCTGGTCATTTTTACAGCTTCTTTCAAAGAGATGCTGTGATTGATTTCATATAGATCGTTTGATAGCGACATTTTAAAAGGTTTGAGGTAAATAATTAATTGAGTAAAAAAACCGGTTTACTGCGAAGGTCATTTTAAATGATGTCGTCTAACACCGGACAAATACGGGAAATGGACCGCAGGTGTACGGAAAAACAGGTCTTTTTCACTTTTTTGTCTATTATTTATTCGTTGAACCTTTCCTGATCAAAGCAGCAGTAAAAAGCTGCTTTTTTTATTTCGGCAGTTTAAACGAATTTTTAAAAAGTTCGGTTATTTTAACGAATATTATTATAATTCGTATATTCGCACAAACTTACGCAAATGGTTCATGCAGTGCTGACTGGTGATATAGTCAACTCAACCAAATTGAATTCATCGAATGAAAAGCAGCTTTTAAAGCTGATGGAGGATATTTTAGGCGACCATAAGCATGAATTCTTCCGTGGCGACAGCTTCCAGGTGTTTGTGCAGGAGACCACAAAGGCACTGCCACTTGCACTGCTGTGCCGTACGGCCGCCATTGGCCTTGAACCTGAACAATCGCCGGCCATTTCCGACGTTCGCATCAGTATCGGCATTGGTCGCGTGGAAACCCCGGTAAAGACCCTTTCCCTGGCAAAAGGAGAAGCATTTTTGCTATCGGGGAGGGCGTTCGACGCAATGGAAAAGACAGAGGGCAGGCTTATCATCACAACAGAAAATAAAATGGCCAATTACGCGCTTTCAGTGATGTCTGATTACATAAATTCGATCTATAAACAAATGACGCCCAAACAGGCGGAGGTAATCTTTGAACTTTTGAACGGGCATTCCCAACAGCATGTGGCCGATAAATTAAACCGATCTAAAAGCACAATCAGTCAGCATGTAACAGCAGGCCACTGGGATGAACTGGATAACATTTTAAAAAAATACAAGGACATCGTGCAACTGATATCTTATGATGATCGAACAAATATGGCTTCTTAAATTATTGTTGTCTCACCTGCTCACAGACTTTGTATTGCAGCCAAAAAGCTGGATCAACGACCGCAATACCCGGCACTTTGCTTCAGCTAAATTATATGTTCACGGTATTGTAACCGCTCTTGCTGCATTATGGGTAACAGGACCTGAATACTGGCCTGTTGCATCAATCATACTTGTAACACATATAGTGATAGATGGATGGAAATCGTATCAGCGTGACGCGATCATCTATTTTCTTTTGGACCAGCTACTTCATTTGCTCGTGATTGCCGGATGCTGGTATTTTGTGTTTGCACATAAAAATCATTTATTCTCCGCTTATCATGCCGCGGCCAACAATTATAAATGGTGGATACTTGCCACTGCAACTATATTTCTTACAACACCCGCCGGAATCTTAATAGGCCAGCTGACTAAAAGCTGGAGAGAAAAAATTTCAAATCCCGGAAGTCTTGAAAATGCCGGTAAATGGATCGGCATCATAGAGCGGCTGATCGTTTTTATTTTTGTTCTCCTTGGGCAATATGCTGCAATCAGTTTGCTTATCGCTGCAAAAGGCATTATCCGCTTCAGCGAAAAAGATCGTCCGGAAGAAAAGACAGAATACCTGGTGATCGGAACTTTAATGAGCATAGGTATTGCATTACTAATCGGGCAGGTGGTTAGACATTTCGTTTGAATGGAAACTAAATCAACTATTATATTTTGATATTCAAATGTTAACAGAGTTTATTTGCTTATTTAAACAAGGATAAATATGCAAAAAATGTTTCTCTCCCTTCTCCTGAAATATATACCCTTCTCCTTGCGTTACCAATTAATCTGTAATACTTTTGAGCTCAATTTCATACTCTAAAAACAAAACACTTTTAATGAAGCAGCTTATCCAGAATTTTAAGACCGGGGAATTGTATGTTGACGAATTGGACATCCCTGCAATCTCAAAGGGAATGGTGCTGGTGCAGAATAGATATTCTCTGATCAGTGCGGGAACGGAAAAATCAACAGTAGATGTAGCTAAAGCTTCATTGCTTAACAAGGCTAAAAAAAGGCCCGACCTTGTAAAACAGGTAATCGCAAATTATAAAAAGGAAGGTTTTGCAGCGACACTTCAAAAGGTTAGGACTAAACTGGAATCTTTAAAGGCCCTTGGTTACAGTACCGCAGGAACAGTGGTGTCATCAATGGATACCAATGGCAAGTTTCAACCGGGTACCCGGGTGGCTTGCGGCGGTGCAGATTATGCTTCTCATGCATCATTTGTTTCTGTACCCCAGAATCTGGTAGCCAAGATCCCGGATAATGTAAGTTTTGAAGAAGCCGCTTTTACAACCCTGGGAGCGATAGCCCTGCAAGGTGTAAGGCAGGCAAATCCAACATTAGGAGAAAATATCTGTGTTATCGGCCTTGGATTGCTTGGTCAGATCACTACACAGCTTTTGCATGCGAACGGATGTAAAGTATTTGGAATTGACATCTCCGATTCTTCTGTTTCGTTTACCAATCAAAATAAGTACGCTGTCGCCTATAACCGCCGTGATGCGAATATCAAAAGTGCAGCTATTGATTTCACCAACGGATATGGATTTGATAAAGTGATCATTACTGCTGGTGCGCCTGACAACGATCCGATTGTTCTGGCAACAGAGTTACTAAGGAAAAAAGGTTCAGTTGTTCTGGTAGGTGCAGTACCCATTGAGATTCCAAGGGAGCCCCATTTTTTCAAAAAAGAACTTGAACTGAAAATTTCATGTTCGTATGGTCCTGGCCGTTATGATGTGAAATATGAAGAAGAGGGCCAGGATTACCCTGTGGGGTATGTAAGGTGGACGGAACAGCGCAACATGGAAGCTTTTCTGGACCTGCTTTCCATGAAAATGATCGATGTGAAGTCGCTCGTTACCCATACGTTTGATATTGACAGGGGAACCGAAGCTTACGATATAATATTAGGAAAGAACAAGCAGCCTTACATCGGGATGCTCCTGAAATATGCCGAAGAAGAAATCAGACCAGCCAATATTAAAAGAGTTGCACCTCCATTAAATGACAAGCTGAATATTGGTTTCATAGGTGCAGGCAGCTTTGCACAATCGTACCTGGTACCTAATGCAAAAGCTATGGGAAATCTGGATACGGTGGTAACACGAACAGGTGTTAATGCAAAGAATGTTGCTGGTAAGTTTGGATTTGCAAACAATTCAACTGATCCGGATACCATTTTAAAGAACAAAGATATAAGTGCTTTATTTATTGCGACGCAGCATGACACACACGCGAAATATGTGGTGGATGGGTTAAAGAATAATAAAGCGGTGTTTGTGGAAAAGCCACTGGCGCTTACGTATGAGGAGCTCGCGGAGGTAAAGCAAACATATGAGACACATCAGAACATATTAATGGTAGGATTCAACAGGCGGTTTTCAGAAATAGCCACTGCTGCAAAGAAAGAATTCAACACAGTACGTGAACCTCTCGTCATGAACTTCAGGGTGAATGCCGGATTCATTCCAAAAGATCACTGGACGCAGCGTGAGGCTGGAGGTGGAAGGATCATGGGTGAGGTTTGTCACTTTATAGATCTGATGCAATACTTTGCCGGGGAACCAGTGAAAGTGTATGCGGAAAACATAGGATCGCAGAACGACATATTGTCGCAGGATAACATTGCTGTAATTGTAAAGTTTGCGAACGGTTCCGTGGGTAACTTAACCTACGTAGCTAATGGCGATAAAGGCATGCCTAAAGAACAACTGGAGATTTTCGGTGGCAATGTAAGTTTTGTTATCAATGACTTCAGAAATGGATTTCTTTTCAGGAATAATAAAGAAACAAAGATTGCTAACCAGGGTAAAGGGCACCAGCAGGAAGTAGCGGCCTTTTTAAATGCAGTAAAAAATGGAGCTGAGGCTCCTATTTCATTTGAATCTCTGTATACTACCACCCTCGTTACTTTAAAAATACTTGACAGCTTAAGCACCGGTTTACCTCAGGATATGATTATTGAAACAGATGCTGTTGATGAGATACAGCCGATTTTGAATGGAAATGGTACACATGACTAATTTAATTGTATAAATGCTAAACATAAAAAGCCCGGCAATTATGCCGGGTTTTTTTATTGATAATCTTTAATCAGGAAAGGGTAATTTTATAATGATAACAGGTTCAATCGCTCACTAATCCTTCTGCATTCTCATATGAGAAGACTTGCCGCTATAATGTTCACCGATATGGTTGGTTATAGCGCTTTAACCCAAAAGGACGAAGCACTTGCCCTAAAATTGCTTGCTGAACACAGAAATATACTGCGCCCATTTTTTGATAAACACGAGGGCCGTGAAATTGAAACTGCCGGCGATTCCTTCTTTGTCGAATTCAACAGCGCGGTAGAAGCTACGAACTGCGCAATAGAAATCCAGACGGCACTTGACGAACGTAATAAAAACGAATTGCCCGGTCATGAAATTCGCCTGCGGATCGGTATTCACATTGGTGATGTGGTGTACGTAGATAATCATGTACATGGCGATGGCGTAAATATAGCAGCGCGACTTGAACCAAAAGCGCAGCCAGGCGGCATTTGTGTTTCCGAAGACGTGGCCCGGCAGATACGTAATAAGATAGCCTACCCTGTTATCAAGCATTCTGATGAAAAGCTGAAGAACATTTCAATGCCTGTGGAGATATACTGGATTGAGTTGCCGTGGCTGGCGCGCGCTCATAAATCACGTCAGGTAAGCAAAACACTTTTAAAAGTAGCTGCAGCCATTTCAGTGGTAGTCATCATCGGCTTGCTGGCTTTTTTTCTTTTCAACAACCAGGAAGTGAAAGCTTCTCCGGGCAAAAAACTGCGTCTGGCTGTATTGCCATTAAAAAATATCAGCAACAATCCCCAGGATGAATATTTTGCTGATGGCATGACAGAAGAACTGATCTCTGGTATTTCTAAAATTGGTGGTCTTAATGTAATTGCCAGAACATCTATCATGAAGTATAAGAAAACCGATAAAGATATTTCAACGATCGGTCATGAGCTGATGGTAGGTACCGTTCTGGAAGGCAGTGTCAGGAAGATTGATAATAAAGCGAGGATATCTGTGCAGCTGATAGATGCGACGAACCAGGAAAACTTATGGTCAATGGATTACGACCGTGAGCTAAGTGACATATTCACTATTCAGAGTGAAATTGCAACCAGCATTGCTAAAGAATTAAAAATACGCCTGGTACCATCTGAAAAGGAACAGCTTGATAAAAGTCTTACCAACAATGTAGTTGCCTACCAGGAATATCTCATCGGCAAACATATGTTGAATCAGCGTACTGCAGAAAGTATCCAGGGTGGACTAACACATTTTGAAAAATCGATTCAGGAAGATCCACACTTCGCTTTGCCTTATACTCAGGTTGCATATTGTTACACCCTGATAGGTGTGGCTGGCTATGGAAGTATTCCCAGGCCAGTTGTTGAGTCTAAAGCAAAAAGTGCAGTGATGAAAGCTCTTGAACTTGATTCAACTCTGGCAGAGGCTCATGCTGCATTGGGTTATATCAAGTTCAGGATCGACTGGGATTGGGCGGGCGCAGAAAAGGAATTCAGGAGAGCTATTGAATTGAAACCTGGTTATTCTACCGCGCATGAGTGGTATGCCTTATTATTAGGTATAAAGGTAAGACTCGATGAGTCACTCGATGAAATGCTTACAGCGTATAACCTTGATCCGTTATCGCCAAATATCAATAACGGACTTGCGCGTATTTATCATTTCCGGAATGAAGACAAAAAAGCGCTTGATCAGATCCGTAAAACCATAGAGCTTGAGCCTACTTATGCCGAAGGGCATTTTACTGCAGGCATGACGTATTACCATTTAAATGATTTTAAATCTTCTGAAAAAGAATTAAAGGAAGCGATTGAACTTTCAGGCAGGAGACCTGTAATGCTGGGAATGCTTGGCCGAGTTTTTATTTCACAGGGAAGAAATGAGGAAGCGAAAAAATTGCTGGCAGAACTTCAAACACTGCCTATCAACAATGATAAATTATATGCTATTGCAATCATCAAAAATTTTCTCGGTCAAAGGGATGAAGCATATGATATTTTTCAAAAGCTCGCGGATGATAAGTATGGCATTATGATCTATATGAGAGTGGAAAGAACATTATTTAAATCATTTGACGAAGAACGATATAATAAACTTCTTAATAAAATTGGATTGTAAATCACCGTATGAGCTATAAACTTCGATTCGTACAAAGCTTCAAACTGGAGCACGCTAAAGAATACCTTATCCTTGAAAAGCTTTTTGTTGAACTTGAAAAAGACTCCGCAGGATTCCCAAAAGGCAGAAGGTATATACCGGTAACCGGCAAGGAACCTTCAAATACACTGATTTGGGAAAGCGAATTTTCAACGCTAAAAGAAGCACAGGATGCACTGGAGCTGATCATTTCAGATAACAGGCATGAGGAATTATTTCAGCAGCAGTTGCCGTATATCGTTCACACCTATACGGAGATTTACAAACCGTTTGATGAATAACCCCTGGAGGGTCAATAATATTTGATAAAATTATTAACTTCAGTGTATGCCCCTCTATATGGATGTTCATATTGTTCCAGGTGTTAAGGCGAAGAATGTCGCGGAAGCACATTACAAGGATCTGATCCACCAGGAACATTTTTCCTGTAAATGCATGACCTATTGGATCGATGAGGTCAGGGAAAGTATTTTCTGTCTTATTGAAGCACCGAATAAGGATGCGGTGAAAGAAATGCATAGCAAGGCCCATGGCCTTGTACCGAACAAAATTGTAGAAGTGAGCAGCAATGTGGTCCAATCATTTCTTGGACGCATTTACGATCCTGAAGAGGCTGAAATAACTGCAGATGGATTGAAAGTTTTTGAAGACCCGTCATTCCGCATTCTGATGGTAACACAGATCGACGATACATTCATTCTTGAAAACAATCTTGGTAAAGAATATGCTGACGGGCTGATTAACCGGCATAATGACATCGTGAGGAGAAATATTACCCGATTCGACGGAACAGAAGTCGAACACGAAGGCAATGGCTTTATTGTTTCATTCTCTTCTGCATCACGCGCAGTTTCCTGTGCCCTCCACATTCAGAAAGAAATGGCAGATGCTGATGCTATTGGTTTTAAAGTCGGCATCAATTGTGGTGAACCTATTGAAAGCAGCAACAAATTATTCGGCGATACGATTCAATTTGCAAAGAACATGTGTTCTATTGCAAAGAAAAATCAGGTGACCATCTGTTCGGCTGTTAAAAATCTCGTGTCTAAAGACTTTCAGAAAGGCATCACGGGTTTTGTAAATCTGTCGCCGCCGGATGAGGACTTTTTAAAATTGTTGTTTGCAAAGCTTGAAGACAACTGGCATAATGCCGAATTCGATATTGATGATTACTGTAAGGCCATGGCGATGAGCAGATCACAGCTTTACAGAAAAACAATAACGCTCACAGGACTATCGCCAAACATTCTCCTCAAAGAATACAGGCTTGAAGCAGCCAGGGAAATGATGAAGAAGCAACGTTATAATATTTCACAGATAACTTTTAATTCCGGCTTTACCAGTCCCTCCTACTTTACAAAATGTTTCCGTAAAAAGTATGGCATATTACCGATGTCATATGTTGACCGTCTGCACTGATTCTATAATCAACACTGGCATGTAATTTTGATAATGCTTTTCAATGAAATCTGCAGTCATCGCCACAAAGGCAAAGGAACAAATGCCGATGATAGCCCGGGCGGGACTCATAGCGAAAGGAGTAGTGTATGTTTTACTTGGAGTGTTTGTGCTGTTATCCGCACTGCACATTCGCCGGCAAACTTCGGGGTCAAGCAAAACAGGCGCATTGAAAGCCCTGGACGATTCAATAGTAGGCCGGTGGCTATTATTATTTATTTCAGTTGGTTTACTTTGCTATTCTATCTGGCGATTTTATGAAGGATACCAGTCAGTGAAGCATTTGGAATCGAAATGGGAAAAAGCGGCCCGTTATTTTTTTAGCGGCATTATCTACTTATTTGTTGGTTATTCGGCTGTAAAGATGTTTTTGAGAAAGTATACCGACAGTGGTAACAGTGAACAGCATTTTGCTGCAACGTTGTTGTCAAAACCTTTTGGTCAATGGCTGCTGGGTATTGCGGCGATGGTCATTGCTGCTGTGGGTATTTATCAGGTATTTTATGGGATTGCAGGAAAATATAAAAATCATGTACAAAAAATGTCACTGCATAGCGCAAAGGCGAAATTACTCCTCACATCAGGCATAGTCGGATATGTGGCAAGAGGAATAGTATGGCTGATCATTTCATACCTGATGCTGAAAGCTGCTATAATGAAATCAGCTACAAAGGCGGGCGCTACGGATAAAGCATTCGATTTTGTAGAAACCGTTTGGGGTGCTAATTACCTGGCTTTGATGGCGGGAGGCCTTATAGCTTATGGGCTGTTTAATTTTGTGAGGTCACGGTATGAACGATTCTGAGAGGTAAATGGAGAAACGAGAAGCGGGAAACTAGTCGGAGAAGCAAGAAGTGGCAGAGGGGAATTGATATATACATACGTAATTCTTATTCCGGCTTCTCATTTTCGATTTTCAATCTTGTTTCTCAAGATATATTCAAGGCATGATTTTTTTATTAGAAATAATTAATCATCATTACCCTGTTTAAAACTTATACATACTTTACTGCATGAATAATAATCCTATTTACATAGTAGACGATGACCAGGATGACGAAGACATCATCCGGGATGCGATTAACGAATTAGGCCTGGTGAACGAACTGCAATTCTTCCATACTGCCGAAGAACTCATCAACCAGTTAAAGCAAGAAAAAATAGTTCCCTTTATTATTATTTCTGATATCAATCTCCCCAAAATGGATGGCTTCGAACTACGTGAAAAGATTATTAATGATATCTCTATAAGTGACAAGACTATTCCATTCATTTTTTGGTCGACCACAGCATCTGATACCCAGATCAAGAAAGCTTATAACCTCTCAGCCCATGGATTTTTTCTTAAAGGACGCACTTACAAAGATATTAAAGACGGAATGGAAGAAATCGTGCGGTACTGGTCTAGATCTCTTGCTCCACAATAGGATTGAATAATATTGATTTCCTTAAAGGTTTTATGAATCTCCATTGAAACATATGTAAAAAATACATATATTTTATCGTCAATAAGCCTCTCATGGTGATTTCTAAAAGCATTCTTAGCAATTGTTTTCGACTAAAGCGAACAATTTATTATACTTTTTGAACGATTTGTTGCATACAGTTTACCATTCATTGAACGATTTGTTATAGCATATTACCTCATGCTGAAAGTAACTTTGAGTCATAAAATAACTTTTTATGAAATCATTACTCAAGCCATTCAGCCTTTTACTCGTTACCTTCCTTCTTATTGGTTTTGTATCCACGGCACAAACAAAAACTTCGAATTCTAACCAAATGAAAACGTATGTAATCGAAAGAGAAATTCCAGGTGCCGGTGCATTTTCTGCAGACCAGCTGAAATCAATTTCACAAACGTCCTGCGGTGTGTTGAAGCAGATGGATGGTATCCAGTGGATACACAGTTATGTGACCGGCAATAAGATCTATTGTATTTACAAAGCCAAAAACGAAGAGCTGGTCAAGGAACACGCTAAAAAAGGCGGATTTCCTGCTAATTCGATCGCTGAAGTTTCAAATGTGATCAGTCCTGCCACTGCAGATTAATCTTCTGGTAAAAAGTACAGCCTGT
The DNA here is from genome assembly GCA_035525775.1 of Flavitalea sp. Lineage (GTDB taxonomy): Bacteria > Bacteroidota > Bacteroidia > Chitinophagales > Chitinophagaceae > Flavitalea. Next base: position 8,557 of record DATLDR010000259.1, on the reverse strand, counting down.
CGCAATATCTTTCTGATCTCATTTCATCTTTCAATACCCTGGAACGTTCACGGATTCCTGTTCTGTAAACTTCTTCTACCTGGCTCACGTAATGTTTAAAAGCAAGGTCGATCACTTTTTCAGGTTCGCAGGTATAAGTGCGCGCTTCCAGGGCATTTTCTTTAATGAATTTTTTGATTCGTGTCAGCTCAGATGTATCTGAAATACCACCGTAGGGCTTGTCTTCCTGGAAATAATACGCCGCTTTACGGTCTTCGCCAATTTCTTTAGCTACGGCAATTGCGGCTTCTCGGACAATAAAATGATCGATATGCTCCTTGAACGCCATTGGAAAGACCAGAGCAATATCTTGAAATATAGACCACTCGGCAATACGTTTTTTCATCCTTCTGAAAATTTCTATGTCGTCGCCATTGAAATCCTCAAACATGCCATGAGGGAACTCCATTTCACTGTCGGCAAAGTTTTTTCCCCTCGTAAAGCATTCGTTCTCTCCTAATAGCTCATACGTGTACTTAAATTGACCCAGGAGTTCATCGTTACAATCCTGGTCTTCAAGTAAGCGTTTACCGGTCGCTAATTTGACACGCTCCAGTGAGTTATCGAAATTTCCTTCCCCTGTTCCGGCGAGGTAATTGCTTCTTGAAAATATTATTACAACGTGAAATTTTTTTGTTTCGAGTAATTGAGCTTCTTTTAATTCATTAATGTATCCACCGAGCATAAACAATACATCATCAAAATGCGGAGAAAAAATTACAATGTTTCTTTCCGGTATCAGATCTTTTATCGGGTAAAGTGAATTAACCATAATTTATTTCTTTTCTCTTCAGCATATTTCAATTAAAAATGTTCAAAAATGCATCTGAGCAATTCAATTGTTGGTCTTTAATAAAATTTTTTAAAAATTGCCTGTTAATCCCCATATGAATACTATCCTGCGAAGTCACTGAAATCGCAGCCACAAGTGTTCCCAGTTCGGTTGCCGTATTTAAGATGGATGCGTTATCCTGTGAATTCTTAAATAGCGGCAGGCCGCAACACATGCCAGTGAGAGTACCAGCCATAAAAGCATCTCCCGCACCCGCTGTTGAAATAACTTCTACATTGAATGAAGGGAAAAACTCAAGATGATTTTTCGCGTAGCAGTACACTCCTGCTGCACCGCAGGTAATAAAAACCGTTATAGCCGGATTGATGTCAATTAAAGTTCTGATAACTGATAAAGCAACATTTTCTGTAGTGTTGGTTTCATCTGCAGCGGCAATTTTCCGGGCTTCATCCAGATTGATGAATAATAAATCGGCCAGCGTAAAACCATTTAAATTATTGAACTCTGCGATTTCGGCCGATTGAACTGCTGCAACATTCAGGTACCCTTTTTGTCTGCCATGCTCCAGCAGCCTTATTCTTGTTTCAACAGGCACTTCCGGAGCGGCGAGTATTATGCCTTTACTTCCCGGGTTAATATTTTCTGTAAAAAAGTCGTCTATGTCACCAGGCAAAACATTACTGCTGGCGCTTTCTGCAGTGGTGATGTTGCCACCGGCGTGATCAGGATACTGGTAACATACACTGAATAAGGTTGCATGTTCATTTGATGTTTTTATATGTGCAGTATGCATTCCTGCATTGCTCATCTGGCTGATAAGTATTTTGCCTGTCTGATCGTTACCTACTTTGCCTATGGGGAATGATTGGAACCTGCCACCCGGTTTTGCTTCCAGCAATACAGTTATATAATGCATAATGATATGCTGCTTGCAATAATCCTTGTATGGAAGCAATGCAGCCATGCGGCTTTCTTCACGACCCAGCGTTTCATTGCCTTTCAATGAAAAAAATATTCCCGAACCTATGCCGCCGGTGCCTATAATATGATCATATACCAATGGGGGAATTCGTCTCATACATTAATTCCTTCAAATTCCCAGTCTGGATTTTCGGCTATCGGGTGTGATGCTGTTTCGAATGTGGCGGTAATTAATGCATCAGGGTGTTTCTGCAATAAGGTGATGGGGTATTCAGTAGTTTCATCAGAAAATAAAGCCACCCGCAATGCTGTTTGTTTCCATGAACCAGTATCACTGTAAAGCCTTATCTTCTTTGCCGAAAGGCATTCTTTCATACCAAGTGTTATGGACATGGGAGGAACAAACTGGTATGCGGTACCAAATGATCTTTGTGCGAGTGCAATGATTGTATCAAAGTTGTTTTCCTGTACACGAAGCTCACTGCTTCTTAGCTGTTGAATAGTAATTTCGCTGAATGGATTGCGGCGCGATTGGTTATACGCAACATGTCCGTCCTGCCCCCATCCTCCAAGGGTAATGTCGACTGGTGCTTCGGATATCTTAGATTTAATAAATTCAATATTACCCGGTTCAGGAAAAAATCTTTGTTGTGCAGGAACGGCCAATTGCTGATCGATGCCTTCATAAAAATATTTTTCCATGAAGGTTCTGAAGTTATACGGATGATTTTTTGGAAGAAGACTGCCTTCCCAGTTCAGGCATTCATCCATATGAAAGATGAATACATTTTTAAGTGATATTTTTTCATCGTTGACGATCCTGGTAAATGGTGCATACCAGCATTTAGGGCCGCATGGCACTATGGCGCGGAATGGATGGTTGCCGGATGATTTTATTTCGTCTGCAAAATCTCTTGCCATCACCTCTCCCATTTCTTCAGAGTTAGCGGATAACCGGAAAGGAATTTTTAAATTTGGATGCTTTACCAGTTGTTCAGCAGGAATGCTGCACCAGGTATAAAGTTCCTGTATATTTATTTTGTTCATTATTTAAGGTAGCAATTATTACAGAGGTTATTTAGTTGATTTTCATTGTGCATTAATTTAATCTTTTAATTATCCTGTAATTTTCATCCTGGTGAGGGTCACCGGAGTTATATAATTTCATCACTTCATCAGCTTTCGCTTGCTCACCAGCTGCTTTAAAGGCCCAGGCCGTGATAAGATTATTTGATTCCGAAATATTCCGTCCGTATGCACTTTTCTTAAAATCAAACTTTAAAATTTTTGAAAGTCTTTCATCAGCCATCTTTTTGTTTCCCGATTTTGAATAGCTGACATAATCGAGCCAGTCTTCCAGCCGTTCATCAATGTCACTGTCATATGGCCTGCCTACACCCAGATTCTCAGGCCATTTTCTTGACTCAGCCACATATGATAATGCTTTATTGTAATTCCTGTTCTTCATTTCATTCACTGCAAGCATCAGTACGGCTTCTTTATACAGGTCTCTCCCATCCGTTGCGCCTTCATTAGGAAGAATGTAAATGCTGTTCATGACATTTTTTGCCTCGTTATACTTTGCATTTGCAATCAGCGATTGTGCATACAACATTCCTATCAGGTAATTTTCCTTATGACGCTTATAGTATTCAGCTGCAACATTCATTGATTTTTCGACCTCCTTATTGTTATTGTACCAGTTGATCAGATCAGCACCATAGCGCCATTCATCAGGATCGATTTCCCTTGCATGAAGAATATCTTTTAAATTCTTACCTGCTGCAACGCTATCATCCTGATATAGCTTTGCGCGCGCCGCATAGAAAGGCGCATAATCTGGCTGGGTACCTATCGCCGTAAACAACTCCTTCGCGCGTGAAAGATGATTCATGTGCCATTCAATTAATGCGAGGTGATATTTTAGCAGCCAGTGATCATTCTTATCAATTAAATTTTCAAGCACATCAGCGGTTTCAGAACGAAAAGGAAAAACAAGATAAGGATTAAGCTGGCTGATCTTTTCATTTCCTGATAAATAAGCCAGCCAGTAAGCAACTTCAGTAGCTGCAGGAGATTTTTTTAATATTGACACCGCTTCACTATCCCTGCCAACAGAATGATACCAGATAGCCAGCTCAAGATATGTTTCGTGAGGCATTTCATTTCGGATCATCGCCTCGAAATTATCTGTGTTTTCTTTATTTGAAATTAATAATGACTTTTCATAATGTGCAAAATGATTCAAAGGATCAAACTTTAAAATGCTATCCAATATCTTTTCAGCAGCAGGCTTATTGTTTTGCATACGATAACTTACTGCAAGCACCTGGTAAGCATTGATCGCATACCTGTTGAAGTCTATACTTTTTAATGCGTATTGCTGTGCCTGTTTACTATTCTCTTCCTTCAGGTGAATTTCAGCAAGCGTGGTATAAGCCGCACTTCTGTATTCCATTCCCATTGCTGCCATGTCAAGACCTTCCTTGGCATCTGTAATATTTCCGAGCTGCAGGTTGGTAAGTCCATAATAATAATTAGCTGCATCATCGTAAGTATTAACTGAAAGTGCTTTTTTCAAAAGATCCAACGCTTCTTTATACTCACGTTTGCGAAATAATACCACTGCGAGGTCAACAAGTGCCGGAGAGAGATATGGCTCTTTCTGCAATGCAGCCCTTAATTTACTTTCTGCAGTATTGAAGCGGCGCTTGTCCATTTCTTCCTTGCCCTGTACATACATTCCATATGCAGTGTTCCAGTCAATATCAGCAGGAGGAACCTGCGGACGGGCAATCACATCCGCATCAGGAGAAGAATTATAAATCAGTTTATCTTTTCCGATAAATACGCTAATATTCTTTACACCGCTATTATCCCTGATAGAATCAACAAATAATTCCAGCGGCTTGCGCTGTATTATTTTAGTATAGAGGGTTGTATTGCCATCACTGATCCTGATTTCATCATTAACCGGTTGTAGTGGAGAAAAATAAATTTTCAGCCATCCGTTCTCTCTTTTCGTATTCAGTACTCCATAATTATTAGCAGTAACAATACCTTTTGTATTTACAGCGGGAAACCAGTATTCTGTCCACTTATCAGTTGTATGCGGCAAAAAAGCTTTATTTTTAAACGGCGTGAAAGAGCTTGTTCCCTGCGGCTGGTTAAATAACCTTCCGCTCTGCACTTCTACTTCCTGTCCGTCTTTATCAGACAATAATTTTTCCCACATCTCACCTTGCCCCGACAATCCCCACAGCCACACTTTTTTTCCTGCTTTTCCATCGTATGCTGAATAGTGACCCATTCCAAAGTTTTCATCATGCCAGAATCCACCATAAAATCCGGAATACCGACCTATTACATGGTATGACTTGTAACCGCCAAAATTGTTCTTTTCATAATAGGAAAGATCCGTTCCATTTTCTGCAACAGGCCAACTGGAAGGTTCGCCTTCATGACTGATGTATTTTGTTCCGGGATTAATAAACTGCAGGTTGCCGGCAGACTTTATACCTGCATTCATCCAGTGATAATACGGTTGCGAAATAGGTGTAGCATTGTACCAGAAAGCATTAGTTGTAAAGAAAGCTTTATCTTTTTCGAGATTGATGTCAAGGCGCCAGGTGGTGCGGGTAAGCAGGTCAAGTACACCTACAACACAGCTTATGCTGCCATCCGGTTTATTGATTATGGTGTAATCAACCGGAGTGGCTACATTAGGTGTGTGGCCTATAATTCCAAAGTTTGCTTCTATGCCGCCGTTTGTCCAGGGCCCGCGAAGTGAAACATCCCGGAATTTTACTACATGATTGTAATAGAGGAAAGGCTGGCCGGTAGATTTTTCAATAGCCGTCCATATTTTTCCGCCAATTTCCGGTGTGATCATTACCCTGATGTAGTCGTTTTCCAGTTCTACAATCTTCCATTCTTTCTGTACAGGCTTATTCGTATATCCGGCGAAACGGTAATATGGATATATTTTAGCAAAGTTTGGTACAGGATCAGGATCTGAAAACGGATACGTAGTGAAGGTTTTCTTATATTCTTTTACTGTTACTTTCTGTTGTGCCCGCACCTGTATCAGGGCTACAAGAAATATCAGCAGCAAATAATTTTTGTTCATATCAGTCTTTGTATTTTAAGATTGGTGTTACAATATCTTCCGACGATCCGGGATCTCCTTTCGCAGGACCATGCCATAAGCCGCCTCCAAATGTGATGATGTAAATTTTTTCAGGATCTGCTGAATCAATATCTACACGTTTGCCCCATTTGAAATTATAGCCTTTTATTCTCTGCCATGTAGAGCCTTTATCTTCTGATCTGTATGCAGATCCATTGAATCCACAGGCATAATACACATCATTACGCTTGTCGTATGAAATGTCATGAATGTGCTGGTCATGCGAAATCACATTCCTCCAGGTTTTTCCATCATCATCCGAAATAAAAATACCACCGCCAATATCGGGCGTAAATTTTCCACCGGTGTTTCTTCCCCATGCGGATAATAAAAGCCTGTTTTCATTAGCAACGATACTCATAGGGCCGTTAGTTTCTTCAGGCAGCTGAACTTTCTTCCAGGTTTCGGCTTTATCATCCGACCGGTAAAGCGCGCCATCTTCCGCATTACCGATACTGCCATCTTCGCTCCTCCTGTTGACGACCAGAAATAATGCACCATCTTTTTCACGTCTCGTTATCCGCCATGCAAATGGCTCATTGCCTGCTATACCATTATTTTTTTGCATCCATGATTTGCCACCGTCAGTCGATTTATAAACCCCCTTGCCAAAAGCACAAGCATATAATGTTCTTGCGTTTTTATTGCTTTCGGGATCTAACAAAACATGTGTCATTGCACCTTCCCCGATTCCTGCACTCATTTCTTTCCATGTTTTGCCTCCGTCCTCAGTAAGCATAATACCACCTTTATATCCCTTAACTCCCTGTTTCCTGAACATTTTTGGTCTTGGCAAATCATGTACATCAGTCATCGCTGCCCATACTTTTCCTTTCACTTCAGGATCGATCTCGAGCCAGTACGTACTGTTCTGCCATTTTTTTGAAACACCATTGTCCTTAGTGATGCTGGCCCAACTTCTACCACCATCATTACTTGCCATCAGGCCGATGTCGGTGTTGCACATATACATATGATCTTTATCAAAAGGATCAGTGATCACATGGTAGCCGGTGGTAACTTCAAGCCCGCGTGACACCCATCCTCCTTTTGCATCTTTCCTGGTGAATACCTGTTCCCATGTTTTTCCTCCGTTTGATGACTTAACTGTTCTTCCAAAGTCGCTGGCCAAAAGAACATCCGGATTGTTTGGCGCAATGCCAATTGAGAATGGATTCTCACCCCATGTGGGGCCAAAACGTTCATTGATCCATTCATATTCAAAATTCGGTGAAGGAACATTGCCCGACTTTTTAATCATGTCTTTCCAGGCGAGCGTCCAGGTTTTACCATAATCAACACTCTTCGCAACACCAATAAAAGAAGTGTCATTATTCAACATGATCCTGTTATAAGAAACATAGAGTACGGATGGGTTATTCAATGATGTGGATATGGTTCTCCATTCAGGAATATTAGAATGATTTAAATTATATGATGTTAATCCTGCCTCCCTGTTTTGCCATGAGGCACCACCATCTTCAGAATAAAAAATACCTGAGACGGTTCCTCCGGGATCAAAGTATGATTTGCCGGCAATGGCATAAATAATAAATTTCTTTTTTTGTTTATCGAAGCCACCGGTAAAATGATTCAGCTGGTTCACCATTTGCGGACCTTTGTAAAATGATGGTTGATTACTTTTATAAACAGTAATACCCTTTGCATGTGTTATGTAAACCGTTCTGCTTTTTTTCGAGGAAGCAGGGTCTATATATATATTTTTAGCCGCATACTGAAGGTTAGTTTTCTTTATCCAGGTATTGCCTCCATCAGCGGATTGGTAGTATGAAGGATTTTTATCTATCGAGATAACGGCATTCATTGTTTTTGAATCATCCGGATCAATAGCGAATGCCTGTACTTCTCTCAATGTCTGATCCTTTGTCACCAACCGTTCCTGCGCATGGTCACCTTTTGAAACAATTCCTGTTACTTCTGCCAGCGACGGATAAAATAAATTCCACGTCTGTCCCCTATCTGAACTTTTGAACAAGCCGATTGAATTTGCATACACTGTATTTGAATCATTAGGATCGAATACATAGTAATCAACAGGACTACGAAGATTGAACATCCGCCAGGAACCGCCTCCATTATAAGTTACATAAGAACCTGTCATGTCACAACTCACAAAAGCGAAATCAGAATTGAATGGACTGATTTCAGGATAAAACATCGCTCCGCCTCCGCCATAACCCACGGTTGTCCATTGTTGAGAAAGTGCACTTTTTTCACATATCAGGAGGAGAATGGAAGAAAGAAAAAATAATTTAATAAGTTTACTGAACATATCTGTATATAGATGTTTGTTTGGTATTTATTCTGTTTCTGGATTGCCATGCAATACACTAGATCCGAATGTTGTTAAATAAACTTTATCATGATCATTCTCATCTACAATCACACGATGGCCCCAATGAAAATCATAGTCCTTTAATTTTTTCCATGTTTCACCATAGTCATCACTGCGGTATGCTGCCCCGTTGAAGGTATTGCAATAGACTCTGCCTTTGTGATAAGGATCGGGCGTTACATCATACACATATTTCTTTTCGTCAAAAATTGATTTCCATGTAGTGCCGCCATCTTCTGAAAGAAAGATGCCTCCTTTC
>DATLDR010000258.1:0-4086 GCA_035525775.1 Flavitalea sp. | reverse complement strand
AAGTTGAAGTAGGGCCAAGTACAAGTTCAACACTGGCACCCCGGCGGGCAAGTTCCTCGCTGATGGCTATTCCCATTTTACCGGATGAGTGGTTACCAATAAAACGCACGGGATCAATCGGCTCATATGTGGGGCCCGCAGTAACCAGCACTCTTTTGCCTGTAAGATCCTGATTTAAAAAAAAATGTTCATCAATGAACTGTAGAATATTTTCAGGTTCGGCCATTCTGCCTTCGCCTATGAGACCACTGGCCAGGTCGCCATTGTCCACCGGAATAATGGTATTGCCGGCTTCTTCCAGTTTTTTCAGGTTGATCTTAGTAGAAGGATGTTTCCACATGTCTTCATCCATGGCAGGCGCTACGACGACAGGACAGGTTGCAGAAAGATAGGTAGCAAGAACCATGTTGTCGCAGAATCCATTCGCCATTTTGGCCAGTGTATTGCAACTTAGCGGAGCGACGAGCATAAGGTCTGCCCATCTTCCCATCATAACATGGTTCGACCATGATTGTTCAGTAAAAAGTTCACTGATCACGGGGTTTTTAGATACTGTGGATATTGTAAGGGGTGTAACAAAATCTTTTGCTGCAGGTGTCATTACTACCTTAACATCAGCTCCTTCTTTCACCAGCAGGCGCACGATAAGGGGTGCTTTATACGCAGCGATACTTCCGGTTACAGCAAGCAAAATTTTCTTTCCCTTAAACATGCGGATAAAGATAATAATTAAAAAGCGACAGATAAATGTATCTGCCGCTAGCTATATTCTCGTTTATCTATCACCTATTTCAAAAATTGGAATTGATATTCCTCCTTAGCTGAACAGGTCGTCTTCGTTCTTGCGATAATAGATCTTGTCTTCAAGGAATTCCTGAGTAGCCAGAAGTGCCGGATTAGGCATTCTTTCGTAAGCTCTGGAAATTTCAATCTGCTCTTTATTCTCATGAATTTCTTCAAGGCTGTCTGTATGGCTGGCAAATTCTTCCAGCTTGTTATGCAACTCTTCTTTCAGGGAGATATTTATCTGGTTGGCCCTTTTTGCAACAATTGCAATCGACTCATATACGTTACCGGTTTTACTTTTGATAACATTCAGATCTTTTGTTTCAGCAACATTCGCGGTATTAGCGCTTATTTGTCGTCTTAGCCTGCTCATTTTGTATTTGTTTAATGTTGTTTTGAGATAAGTTAGCGTAACGCTCAGCATCTTTGATCAATCCGCTTTCAGGGTACCTGTCGTTGAAGTCGTTCACTTCATTGATCACCTGCTCGTATCTTGATGCTTTCTTTTCTTCAACACTGTTCTGAGCGTAAAGATAGTACGACTTTATTGCCTGAAGCTTATATTCATCACCCTTTTTTGTGTCAGGAAAGCTGTTCACAAGGCTGGTAAATGCTATAGCTGCAGCGCGGTAATGCCCCATATTGAAGTAAAGTTCAGCACTCCGGAAGTCTTTCCCTTCAAGCTTTTCCCGTAGATTTTCAATGATTGTATTCGCTTCCCTGAGCCTTCCTGAATTAGGATGCGTGTTGATGAACGTCTGCATCAATCCAATAGCTTTCAGTGAATTAGTTTGATCCAGCTCTTGTTTTGGTGATTGTTTGTAATAAGTAAAGGCCCTCATGTATTCCATTTCTTCTGCACGGGCACTGGTAGGAAATACTTCTGTAAACTGTTTAAACAGATTTTCCGCCTGCAGGTAATCTTTCAGGTAATAGCTGCAATAAGCAAATTTGTAAAAAAGATCCTCAAACTGCGGATTACCCTTATAAATAGGGAACAGTTCAGTATACAATTGTGAAGCGTAATTATACTTTTTGGTACTATAATAACTGTCAGCCATTTTCAGCTTATACTCATAATCAGTACTTTTCTGCACTTTTGCGAACTTTGAGCAGGATACACTGAAAAACAGAACCAATGCCAGGAGAAGTATTCGCATAGAGTCGGCGAAAGTAATGTATTTAATAAAAATCCCCGCATTGCGGGGACTTTTATATGTAGAAACTAAGTTAATTTATCGTCCTCTTCGGAGATTAGGATGCGGAGCCGGAACGGTGTTCGGGCCTTCTTCCTGCGTGCCATCCCTCAGGTCAACCGTATTGCAATCACCGCCTTCCTGGCCATATTTGAATATGAACCTGTCTGCACTGATACCTTCTTTTTCTACCAGGTAATTGATCACGGCGTTTACCCTGTCCCAGCTCAATTGCTGTTCAGTTTTGCTCGATGAGCAGTAACCGATAACGGCAATCTTACATTCTGAATTATCCCGGATCTTAGATGCCACACTGGCTATAAGTGCTTTTGAATCGTTGCTGAGTGTTACAGCCCTGCCCTTGAACGTAATGCTAGGCAGGTCACCGATATTACAACGTCCACGGATACCAAATTGCATAAGTGAGTCGAGTACTTTACAGCAATCCGGAGGAGGGCATTTACCTACTCCATCTGCATCAACAGGCTGGCACTGGGTTGGTGTAATAAGTTCCTTATCTCTTGCATCCGGAACACCATCACCATCTGTATCGCGGCTTACACCATGTGAATCAACAGGAGAGCCGGCGGGAGTATTAGGTTCATTATCGAACTGGTCGGTAACACCATCGCCGTCACCATCATCCAGTACTGGTTTTGGCAACTTCATGTGATTAGGCTTGTTGATCTCATTGTAAGCATAATCAAGAGGATTGATCCACCATAATGGTTCCACTGCTTTAGCGCCAAGTGCAATATTCAATCCTGCAGAAATAAAGTTATATGCGTCATGATCCCTTGTCATTGCAGGAAATTCAGGCTGGTTGTTCTGCCATTGCTGCCCGTCAAGAAGATCGGTTTTAAGGGGAAGGCTGTATTTTTCTTCGATCGCAAGGCTTAGTTTTTGGTTTAGCTTGAACTGTAAACCAACACCCATATTAAACAGTGGTCTGAAAGATTTTCCAAACAGTTTGGCGCGCAGCGGATCTTTTTCAGCTTCGCTTTCATATGTTCCATCGAGCAGGTTTCTTACTGCTTTCTTCAAAGATCTCCTCTGACCATAAGTACCGGTAGCAATGGTATTAAAATCATAAGGCTGTTTATTTGCATCGAGCGCATCGATCTTAGTATCATAGACCATACCCCCGCCCCCTGCAAATATATAAATGTTCAGGCCGGTTTTTGCTTTATGGAATCGGATATTGTTGAGTGTAACAACACCTTCAAGGGCCATGTCGTACACTTTAGATTTGTAATTATAAAAAATATCCTGTGAGGGTAGTCCGGTCGTCTGATCGATATAAGGTGCCCAGGCCGGATTTCTTTTGAATCCACTGGATCTTGTATAGTTGAGACCTTTAGTCATCCCCATTCCCAGGTCGCCTCTGAGAGAGAACACATAACCGAGTGCCTTTCTTACATGAACGCCGGCTCCAAATCCTGGGAACACCGACCGAACATCACCGGCAATTGAAAACGCGCCGACTTTGATTCCAACTTCCCACTGATTTCGTGGTTTTGCAGGAAATGCATAATTATTCGCCATGAATTCTGTGTGCTGCGGAAGTCTTTTGGAGGGCACTACGGAAGAATCTGTCGGATCATATCCAGAGGCAGGTTCCTGTGCATAGGAAACCGAACCAATAAGACAGAGTAAGCCAAGCAGTTTTCCATACTTACTGATTGCCATAAGTTAGTTTTAATATGAATATTAAGAAATTGAAGATGTTAATCTAGCAAAAGTATCAATACAAAGTTAATTGGCAAAGTTTTTTGCAGCTGAAAAACACGCTTAACTTAAAGTGAATCAAGCAGAAACACGAGGTTTTTAACAAGTGTGAATAAAATTCAAATCATTAATTTGCCCCCTTTCCACGATTTAACGGATGAAGCAAGCCGAAGCAATATTGCACAGTGAACTGATAATTTTTGAAAAAGAATTCAAGGAGGCTGTTAAAAGCCAGGTTCCATTATTAGACCGCATCATGCGGTTCATAGTCAATAGAAAAGGGAAACAACTGCGTCCGATGTTCGTTCTTCTTTCTGCCAAATTGTGTGGCGGCATCAATGATTCAACTTACAGGGCTGCATCGCTTGTAGAATTA
>DATLDR010000256.1:0-5453 GCA_035525775.1 Flavitalea sp. | reverse complement strand
GCATATGCAGTAGTATTTGAAGGAAATAGTGACAAATTAGTGACACGAGTAAAGTTTTATTCCTTTCAGAACTACACAGCCAGATTACTTAATTGCATATACACAATAGGCAACCTTACCCGGAGCTGGGAGTTGCCCAATTCCTATAGCCATAGTATGATTAAGCCAGGCATACTTGGGAGAGCTGGTTTCAAATACAGGGTTGGTTCGGAAATAATAGTCCGAAGGAGAAATGTCGCCCCATTTCCCACTAAGCAGTGTAGCGAATTTTTTTGCATCGGTATGAATGTACCCAGAATATGTTATGTAGATAACTGCTCCATCATCTGTTTCAATAGTAGCACGAACATCTAATTTGAATGTGGTAGAATCTACAACAAGGCCCCAGTCGCCGCCCCCCGGCAAAAGTTTTCCATTAATCTTACTACTTTTTACAACACCACTTTTCACAACAAAAATAATTCATGTACCTGTTAATACGGGTCCTACTATCAGTGGTGGGTTGAGGTCAGCTTCGAAATCAAATAAAAGTTCAGATTTCAATTCCTGTGCAAAAACCTGTTGATGAAAGTAGCAGGAAAAAAAGAAGATTGAAAAGATTATCTTATTCATACTGTATTGTTTGGGATTAAATGAGAAGTATGTAGCAAATCGTTAAGTAAGGTATGAAAATTAGTGATTGAAAATCAAGTGCATGTTGACACTGACTTTTAGTGAATTGCGATGTTGATTAAAAACCCGAACTAATTCGTGCGTGCAATGAAGGGTTTCTTTGAACAGCTCGTTAAACGTTTTTTACCTGCAAGTCCCGTAAGTTTAAGTAGGTAACGCCTTTGTAGAACAACCGTTCCGCTCTATGTTTTTATCCCTCCCCACAAGCTGAAGGTTCTGGAGACTCCATGTGGGAGAGATGAAGGTTGGAACACCCCTCGGGAAACCTTTTCGAAAGAAAACTACAGAGGAAAAAAAGCCATTGCTAAAAAGTGGGGAATGATCTATAAAAACTGAAGTATGCCGCTAACATGGGCGCAGTTGCATAACTACTTTAAAATGATGGCTACGACTGGTGTTAATTTTTTTGATCTATAGATGATTAAATGTTGTAGGATGCAGGGTATTAAACGAATAGTTTCTATCCATTATCCTTCCACGAAATCCCTAAATTATTGTAACTTTAAAACACGCCTGCTCCTTTTTCTCTTACCCTAAGAAGCTGAATTTATTTCAAATTTTTAAATCTAAAATCATGAATGAATCAGCGTCTTACAGCAAACCTCTGCTCAATCTACAATGAACCCAAACAAAGCACTATGGGAAAAGCGCGACTTTACCCGCATTGCGGAAACCATGCGAGACAGTGGAAAGGCATTGGTTGACAAACTAGACATTACGCAAGGCATGAGTATTCTTGATTTGGGATGCGGTGATGGAACTACCGCGATACAGTTTTGACATCAATGATTCGCTTCTAAGTAAACTAGTTTATTTTTAGAGTTTAACTAGGATTTATAAGCGCAGCCTTCACTATTTGAGAGCAAATATGCCGCCGATTGCTCCAACGTCCAGCCTCACTATCAGCAATACTCTTGTTAGGCACAGTTTATTTAAAGTCCAATTTCAAGATGTCCTTTCCTAAATTCGCTATATAAAGCGTTCGGCCATCTGGAGAAAAGAACATACCTGTCAGCAATCCGGGTAATGGACCATACATCTTTGCCCATAAGTCATCTCTTGATAGTCCTAATTGACTTCTACGAAACCATTCATTGGCATTCTTTTTCGTTTCGCTTGTAGAAGCATCAAATATTACTTGTTGTGAATGCTTTTTGAAATCAACCGCTATCACTTGACTGGTGCAAGGTGAGGCAATAATTAACCTTCCTTTGGTATCGATAAGAAGATTGTCGGGAACTAAAACAATAGCAACAACTCCAGAATGTTTTGTTTTACCGCTTGTAATATCTACATCAAATGAAAGCACTCGATTCATCATAGATTCTGCAACAAAAAGAGTTTTTTCGTCTTGATCCATAGTAATTCCATTTGCAAAATGGAGACTGTCTGCAATTATTGTAGGTACACTCTTCATGTCTGCCATTCTGAAAATCGCTCCTGAGTTTTCTCCATCAGATTGGGTAAACCATATTGCTCCTGTTTTATCGCGATAAATCGCATTAACTCCAAAAGGATGCTCATAGACTAACTCTACCTTTTCAGAGGCAATATTTATTCTATATATTTTTCCACTGCGATAATCGCACATCAATAAATGTTGCTTATCATGCTCTAAAAACAATCCATTTGGAGCTGCAATAGTGTCCGGTGAATTGTAAACAAAACCAACATCAGTGAATTTGCCAAAAGGACGATTAGAGCCATCTTTTTCGATTAAGCGAAGCCCTTTTGCCTGGTCTGATACAATAACACGACCATCCGCTAAAGCCACACCATCTTCTGGCCGTAATAAACTACTATCGCCTGGAAATAAATTCTCTTTTTGAAAGGTTAAATACGGTAATTGTTCAGCTGATTTTTCTGATGTGTTTATTTGATTGTTTTTGTTGCTAGTTGCACAACTAACGAAAATAAGTGCAAAGAGAAATAATGAGTAAATTGAATGTTTCATATTTTTACTTTTAAAGTTGATAATACATTTGTATTATTTCTCTCTAATTCTGCCTAACACAAAGAAAAGTATCCGCAAGGCCCTCTATTCCGCCAAAGATTTTTTAATGCCATTTGAGAAAAGCTGCGAAACATAATGTCAGGTGCATTAAGTTAATAAGGTCTAAAAGCGATTGCACACTTAAAAGTTACATATTTGTTTTAATAAGATAGACAATCAGCCTTACTTGTCTGTGACTATCTCAGTTTGAAGACATTTGATAGTTGGTACACGACTAAAGACCTACTTTAGATCGGTGTTTATGTGATATCCAGCAAATCAACTAATTGCCACATTGGAATAAAATCCGCAAGCCTTTCTCCATTCGCTAGATTAATCCAATCAAATGATCCGCGGTCAAATTCCCACTCGTCGTAATCTTGCACGACATTTCGGTTTGAAATTTTTGAGTCTACTGGTTTTGGCAAATTAAACCCAAACCTTTCAAAAATTCGGATTCCTTTCATTGCCTTAAAGATGTTATCTAAGGCTGCAGCATGTATTTTCGGGACCTGCTTTTTTTCGGACTTATAAGTTGCATCAGGCTCGGTAAAAATCTTGCTTCCGTATTTTTACAATTTCGATAAGTGCAGTTTGATGATTGAAGACATGTGCGATGTTTTGGCAAACTCTTAACGTCTATCTCCTTATTAAAAACTAATAAATTTTTGGTATATTAAACATCTCCAATTGCCAGAAAGGGAAATGGATAAATTGCTTCACAAATCAAAGTGAATACGACATTCTTTCAAGACAGAATATATCAAATTATTAAATGATAAAGATGTTTTGTTGCAATGGGCTAAGCCTCAACTAGAGGCTTTATATAACACCCGTATTGGCTATTTACAGATAGAAAACCTGCGGGCAACACTTCACATTAAGGCCTTGAAGAGAAAACTGGAACTGGCGTGGTCAGCAATAAATCAAGATAAGTCGGTTGATGTTGATGAGATAGAGATCCAGGTGTCCTCTGAACTGGCAGAAGCAGAATTTCAAATCATGAACGAGATTACCAAGTTAGAGAACTCAAATACCTACTAAGCCATTTGGAAAGTCCAGAACGCAGTGCCGAATTGAGAAAGATATATAAGCAATATGCGAAGCAACTTCATCCGTACGTAAATGACAATTTAACCGAAGAATAGATAAACTTATGGCACCTGGTAAAAGATGCATATGAATCAGGTGATTTGGAAAAGTTAATGGCATTAAGACTAGTTTACGAAAAGGAATTAGCATCCCGAGAAAGTAGGATCGAAGAATTTACTGAAGACCATTTGGTCCTAAAAATAGAAGTTCTGAAGGAAGGCATTCGAGTGCATTAGCAACATATAGATTTTTACCATCCGGTGAAATTGCAAGCGAATTAGGAGCGCTTCCAAATGGCAATTGTTCTATTGGCTTTGAATCCAACTCTCTAATCACCTGATCTATTTTTGTATCAATAACAGAGATCAGATCACTGTTTGCATTAGCAACATATAGTTTTGAACTATCAGGATGAAATACCATAGCTGTGGATGCAGATGAACTTTGATTTGCTTTTTCACCTTTCGGGTTTGCAAATCAATTACCGAAACAGAACCTGAAGATGCTACACCAGACATCGAATCAACAATAACAGGGGTGCCTGAAGACAATGCTGTTTTATCTCCCTTAACAGGAAATCTGCCACCCCAATTGGTGACATAGGCTTTATTGCCATTTATAACGATAGTGTAAGGTGCAATGCCAACATTTATATGCGATATAAATTTCATGGTCTTCATACTTACTACTCCAATTGCATTGTCGCGGTTAAGTGTCACATAAATCAAGCTTCTTTTCTCATCAATAGCAAAGCCGCCGCAATAAGCACGATCATCATTTTGCATTTTTTTATAAAGCACCTTGTCTTGCCATGCAAACTTTCCGTTGGTGAACTTTCTTGAAGGCAGCAATATCTCATCGCTCCAGGAAAATATACCATCGGCCTTCAATATGGCAGACCGCAGAAAACCTCTTGTATCAGTGGTCCAAACTTTCTTACCATTTCGAGTCCACAGTATTCCTGTAAACGTGCTCCTTCCCAGTGGAATGTTAAGTGTTTGCATGATGGAATGAGAAATCGCATCAAAAAAAAACAATATTATACAGGTTATTTACTGCTAGTATTGTTTCGTCGGGGTTAAGTGCAAGATCCATTGGCCGGCCAGAAAACGTAATAGTAGTGCCTGCAGTATCAATGATCTGAGATGTCGGCATGAGATAAGTGCCATCATTTTGCTTACCAACAAATGTTTCTTTTTTAAATGCGTCTTCTTTATGAATAGTCGGTTGCTGGGCACAGATAAAGTGTCCCAATCCAAAGAAGAAAATAATTAAGATAAATAAATTTTCAGCAATTTTTTTATAAAAATCTGTCATAACTACTATGGGTATATATTTTCAGTGGATCAAGTTTTTTTGTGGTTTATCATATTCCGTAAGGTATTTATAAGTTTAGTATTAATGTCAACGCTTATCGCCTCAATGACAATAATCTCACCGTCCCTGTTCATAGAATTGTATTTAAGACAATTAAGCAGCTTATTAAGGCTGCTTTTGCCGTTATGGTGAATAAAATTTAATAATGGAATTTAAATATTTCCTCTCTTTAATTCCTCGATAGCATAATTTGCCGCCCGGGCAGTTAAGGCCATAAAAGTTAATGATGGATTCTGATTTCCTACCGAAGTCATACAAGCTCCATCGGTTACAAAAACATTTTTGCAACTATGCACCTGGTTCCATTTATTAAGAATTG
>DATLDR010000255.1:0-11032 GCA_035525775.1 Flavitalea sp. | reverse complement strand
CGATATTCTTATATCGCTTTGCCTCGTAATCACTATTCAATGATTGAAGGGCCGTATCAAGTTCACTTGTAAACGTATCAATGTTTTCAGGGTTTTTTTCAAATTCCACCAGCCATTCATGGGCGCCATTACTGTTGTCGCTGAAATAAATGGGTGCTGCTGTATAATCATTAACAATCGCATTTGTTTTGACGCATGCAATTGATATGGCGCGGTCAGTATTATCTACGATCAGCTCTTCTCCAAATGCATTGATGTAATGCCTTACCCGGCCACTGACGATTATTTTATATGGATTGAGTGATGTAAACTGTATTGTATCACCCAGCAGGTAACGCCATAATCCGCCATTGGTGCTGATAACAGGAGCATAATTTTTATTCAGCTCCACCTTCTTTAAACCAATGGTATGAGGTTCCTTCTTACCATATTCACTTACCGGCATGAATTCCATAAAAATGCCATGATCCACAAACAAGAGCATTCCTTCATCATCAGGATTTTCCTGCGCAGCAATAAAACCTTCACTGGCATTGTACATCTCAAGGTAATTTATTTTTTTACCTATTAGCCGGTTGAATTGTTCACGATAGGGTTTGAATGAAACACCTCCATGAATATATAATTCGAGGCTGGGCCATACTTCTGAAATATTATTTTTTCCGGTGATGTCCAGAATTCGTTTAAACAGCACCATGGTCCAGGTGGGTACACCGGAAATAGAAGTAACGTTTTCCTTAATCGTACTTTCCGCGAGCTTTTCTATTTTTTCTTCCCATTCATCCATTAGCGCGATGCTAAGCTCCGGAGTTTTGATCCATGAGCCCCAGAAGGGTGTATTCTGCAACAATACTGCACTAAGATCTCCATACTGCACATCTTCATTCACCTGGTGAATATTATGGCTTCCACCAAGTACAAGTCCCTTACCCGTTAGTAAATCCGAGTCAGGATTGTAACTGTAATATAATGTGAGTACATCTTTTGCAGCTTTGTAATGACAGTCTTGAAGACTCTCATCTGAAAGAGGAATAAACTTGCTTTTATCACTCGTGGTGCCACTGCTTTTAGCGAACCAGTAAATCGGTGTATTCCATAAAATATTCTGCTCACCATCCATGATCCGCTTTATGTATGGTTTTATATCATCATATTCATGTATGGGAACAGCCTTCTTAAAAGATTTGATACTGAAAAGCTTCGAGAAATTATATTTTTTTCCGAATTCGGTGTATTGGGCGGAGGTTACGAGGTCCTGCAGCACTTCGCGTTGCGAATCTTCAGGATGATTTTTCCAGGCATCAATGCGCCAGAGACGCATACGTGCAAGTCCTGATATGGCAGGTGACAACAGTTTCACAATCCCTCCCTTGCTTCTTCGTGCAGGTAATCTTTTCGTTTTAATTCAAAATTGCGGCCAAGGTAAAGCCTGCGTACCTGTTCGTCTTCTGCTAATTCCTCAGCTGTACCGTGCTGAAATATCTTTCCTTCGATCAGAAGGTAAGCCCTGTCACAAATGGAAAGTGTTTCGTTTACATTATGATCGGTGATGAGAATGCCGATATTACGGTACTTAAGCCGGGCTACTACCGCCTGGATGTCTTCAACAGCAATTGGATCAACCCCAGCGAAGGGCTCATCCAGCAAAATAAATTTAGGATCAACAGCAAGGGCGCGTGCTATTTCCGTTCTTCTTCTTTCACCGCCGCTTAATGAGTCGCCGTTATTTTTTCTTACATGATGAAGACGGAACTCATCAAGCAGCATTTCAAGTTTATTTCTTTGCTCTGCCCTGGTAAGCTTCGTCATTTCAAGCACTGCAAGAATATTATCTTCAACGCTAAGCTTTCTGAAAACAGATGCTTCCTGAGGAAGATATCCAATTCCCAGCTGCGCCCTCTTGTACATTGGCAGGCTGGTAATTTCTTTATCATCGAGATGAACATGGCCACTATCCGGTTTTATCAACCCTACGACCATATAAAACGTAGTGGTTTTTCCGGCACCGTTAGGCCCGAGCAAACCTACTATTTCACCTTGTTTCACATTCACCGAAACCTCATTTACCACGGTACGGCTACGATATGATTTAATCAGCTGACTGGTGTGTATTTCACTGCTCAAATTGCAAGGTTTCCGGCAAAAATACCGTAACAAATACAAAAAACCTGTCCTATGTTTGCACGCTGAAAAACATTAACTGAAGGAATGAAAGTTATTGATCACATAAGGCAGGCGAAAGATACACTCATCTCTTTCGAAATACTGCCACCGTTGAAGGGCAAGACCATCAATTCGATCTATGAACATTTGGATCCGTTGATGGAGTTTAAGCCTTCCTTTATTAATGTTACCTATCACCGCAGCGAGCATGTTTTCAAGAAAAAAGCCGATGGCACCTTTGATAAAGTGGAAGTAAGAAAGAGGCCGGGAACCGTTGGCATATGCGCAGCTATTATGAACTATTATCATGTAGATGCGGTGCCACATCTTATCTGCGGCGGATTTAATAAAAGAGAAACTGAAGATGCACTGATCGATCTTAATTTTATTGGAGTAGATAATGTACTGGTTCTCCGTGGCGATGCTGCAAAAAATGAAACACTTTTTGAACCTGATCCTGATGGCCACCGGTATTCGATTGATCTACTGAAACAGGTAGTAAATCTGAATAACGGTATTTACCTGGAAGAAGATATTCTTGATGGGTTCCGAACAAGATTCTCTATTGGTGTTGCCGGCTATCCGGAAAAACATTTCGAGGCTCCTAACATGAATTCCGATCTTGATTACCTGAAAGAAAAAGTTGAGGCAGGCGCTGATTATATTGTTACCCAGATGTTCTTCGACAACAATAAATATTTTGAATTTGTGAAGAAGTGCCGTGAGAAAGGCATTAACGTTCCCATTATTCCCGGATTGAAACCGGTTACGAGCAAGAAGCAACTATCAGTACTTCCCAGAACTTTCCATGTTGATATTCCCAATGACCTAAGCGTTGAGATCATGAAGTGCAAGGTTGATACCGATGTGGAAAAAGTAGGAGCTGAGTGGTTAATAGCCCAATCACGGGAACTCAAAGATGCAGGAGTGCCGGTACTTCATTACTATACCCTTGGAAAATCAAGGATAATCTGGAATGTGGTGAAAGAATTGGTTTAATTCATTGGTGGCAGGCGCTTAAATACTTTTTTATTTATTTTAACCGGGTACTTTTTTTTGAGCTCATTTATCCATTGCTCTTCAAGGTATACCTGGTAATCATTGATCACTGATCCTTTCGCATCTTCAAATTCCTTCGGTTCTCTTTCATTGTGCAGTCTTATAATATAGGCAAATGTTTTACTGCTATCCTGATCATTGGTTACAGAAGCTGTGATAAGGCCTTCTGTAAAGTTTGTACGTTCAGCAACCGGTATCTGACTTAGTTCAAACCGGCCTGAATCAGCTTGTATCTGTCCATTGCTGCTTTCTGCTATCTGCTTCCACGAACCCGGGTTATTTTTAATGTTTGTCTGAGTAGAATCAAAAGCGCGTGGATCAGAGCATGTAACGATAACAGCATCGGCGCTTTTTTCCCAGTTGTATTTACTTTTATTTGAATCGTAAAACCGGCGTAAAGCTGCTGTATCCGCTGCCGATGCATCCCATACTTTTTTCTGCATTACACCAAATAACAAATTTCCTTCCCTGAATTCTTTTATCTGCTCTGCATATTGTTTATTGTAACTCTCCATGTGCCGCCTGTAATATTCAAGCACTGCACTGTCGCTGACGAGATCGCCGGGGGCTGCATCTTTTTCTATTTTATTTCTTATTGTTTTTACCAGGTTAGCCTGTGCTGCCTGCATTCTGTCGCTTTGTAAAACTTTTTCTTTCATCATCTCCATATTTGCTGCATTCAATGAATCATCCGACACGTCGATCCTTTGGAGCCGGGTAAGGATATGATAGCCGAATGATGTAAGAACAGGGCTGCTTATTTCACCATCTTTCTGCAAAGCAAAAGCCGCATTTGTAAAGGCCGTATCATACTGGCCAACACCAAACGCCGGCATTTCACCGCCATTCTGAAAAGTAAGATTGTCGTTGCTTAGTTTTTTTGCAGAGTCGGTAAAATGCCCGCCCTCGAGCAGGTCATTATAAAGAGAATCCGCATGCCGTTTTACTTGCTGTTTGTCGTTATCAGTCATTCCAGGATGAAAGGCAAGAAGGATCTGAGCAACACGTACTTTTCCAACAGCTTTTCTCTCCTTATTATTTTTAAGGATATAAAAACCTGATGCAGTTTTAAATGGCGCAGAATATTTTCCTGGAAGGGTAGTATAAGCCACATTTTCTATGACATAAGGTAGAACGAATACGGTGATGAATCCGACAGACCCATGCTCGTACGAATCGGCTATCTTTTCAAAGGATTCGCCATTCTGCAGTTTAGTGTATGCTTCTCTTATCTTTTTAGAAGCAGCATTTATTTCGGTGCTGTCTGCCGAATACACCGGAGCATAGATGTATGATAAGTTGATATCTTTAAGACTTCTTTCAAATGCTTCCTCCACCAGCATTTTTGTACTTGCATCGTCTTTCAGAAAATTGTCCGCCAGCTGCAGCCGGAACGATTCAAGTTCGTTTTTTTGCTCCGCTGTTGTATCAAGGCGGGCATCAAGCGCAGCCTGCACTTTTAATTTAAAACGGGCATACAACTCCAGGTATTCATTATACGAAATACGATTGGTGTCGCTGTTGTTCTGGTTGTAAGCATTTAGAAATTCATCTTTGCTTACAGCATGACGCCCGTAGTTAAATAGTGTCTGCGCAGTCAGGTTCAGGCTGATAAGCATGAACAATATATAAGCAGAGCAGGGTTTATTTAAATATAAGCTGTAATTATTTCGTGCCTTTTGCCAGCAGCTTGCTGTTGATGACTTCATTTATTTGGAGATAAGTTAGTTTTTTGGCGATGATCCTTTTGTCTTTATCCAGCAGGTACAGCAAAGGGGTCTGGTACACATCATACAATTGTTTGTATCCTGGTCTGCCTGCTGCAATTTCAGCTTCATCTTTACCGGGTGTCGGATATACATGCTTCCATCCGTTCAGATGATTATCTGCAATAAATTTAAGCCATTCCCGCCTGGTGCCATCTGTTTTCACTGCGTATACCTGCACATCTTCATTTTTCCATTTTGCTTCATACATCGAATCAACCTTTGGAACTATCTCCTTGCAATGCGAGCATGTAGGATCCCAGAACACGATAACTGTAAATGCAGATTTTACATTGTATAACGGTAACGGTTTATTCAGCGTATCTACCATATCGAGCTGCGGAGCCTGCCGGCCTATAAGGTTAGCCATAAGGCTGTAGGCTCTTTTTGTGGCGAAATCCTTGTATTGAGGAGTAAAGAATTCGGCTTTATTTGTGTTTATATATTTTTCAAAAAGGTGCACGAATACTGCATCCTGACCCATGAATTGAGGATTGATGTACTTTTGTACGAAATGAACCATCAGAAATTTATACATCTCCTTAGATGCCCTTGAATACAACAGCATGTGATCAATTTCCCTGATCAGTGAATCCGGATGAGGAGAAACAAGGTCCTGGTAATATTTCACCAGCTTCGATTCGAAAAATGGTGTTCTCACCATTCGGTCGTCAGTATACGACATGTCATCCCAGTAATGATCTTTATAATAATGGTAAACAAAATTTGAATCATACTTACCGCCGGGTTGCTGCGATGCTGGCGGAATTTTAGGATCCTGCATGGCTTTAAAAAGTGCACTGAGAAATGATTCAGGATACTTTTTAAGTATGCTGTCCCTGAATTTCTGAAGGTTGCCGGTATAACTTTTTATCTGGGTTGAGAGTGCAGCCGAATCTTTTTGTGTCTTTACAGCGGCAAGGCGCCGATTAAGCTCATTTATTTTCTGCCCCATTGTACCTGTAAAAAACGAATATTCCTGGAATTGGTTGTTTTCGTCTGAACCAGAAAATTTTACACTGGCTGGTAGTTTAGAAGTGTCGGCTTTAACCGAAAAATACTGGTCTTTATCAATAAGCAATTCAAAGAGAATTTGTTTTGTGGGGGAAACCACGAAATATATCCCACCGGGCAATGGCTCGGTTCCTTTGAAGATGCCCATTGATTTGCCATCGATTATTGTAGAATCTGCGAGAGCCCGTATTTCTCCATAGTAATACCCCAGGTAAACCTGCGTATTCCTGAATGGTTTTAATTCAAGGTCAATTTTATATCCTGTTTGTGAATACAGGCATGAAAAGGCTGTTACTGCAGTAATAAATAACAATACTTGTTTCATCAGGTATACAAATATACCGGGTGTTTTGTAGTATTATTGCTTTATGCTTTTGGTGTATTCGGCGTCGGAGAGCCCAAGGCTGCAATACATTGTTAATTTTTTCAGCCAGGAGCTTTTCGACACTCCCATAAGGATAACAACCAGTGAGAAGGAATACATAAAATTCGATGGTCCGAAGTTGAATTATTCCCTAAGGGATATTTATGCCGGTGAGTTTATTATATATCCCGTTCCCCTTCTTTTTGAGTCAGGTATAAAATCACAACGCATCACCTGCTTTGACTTCAGCTATTCAAAAGCTTTTTTTGAAACAGGTGGCGACATGCAATTCGATATTTTTGCCGCAGCATTTTACCTGATCACCCGATACGAAGAGTATCTGCCTCATGAAAAGGATGAGTACGGTCGGTATGCACATACGAACTCGCTTGGCCACCGCGAAGATTTTCTTCACGTGCCCCTTGTGAATATATGGCTGCACGAATTTAAAAATGTACTGCATGCACACTTTCCAGGACTGCGTTTCAGAGGAAGGCATTTCGAAAACATTATCACATACGACATCGATATTGCATACTCATACCTCTGTAAAGGATTTTGGAGAAATTTAGGGGGCACCCTCCGTTCATTAAGGAAAGGTGATTGGAGCCTGGCAGCTGAACGATGGGAAGTGCTGATGGGCCGTCGTAAGGATCCATTTGACTGCTATGAATGGCTGGATGCGCTGCATCTTTATTGCCGTCTTAAACCTTATTACTTTTTCCTCGTACCCAAAAATATATCTGTATACGATAAAAATGTTTCAACCTCTTCGAAACGATTCCAGGAACTGGTAGAATATTATTGCGCCACTTATAATGTTGGTATACATCCATCCTGGCAAAGTGGTGATGATCATTCGTTGCTGAAAGAAGAAATTGAATGGCTTGAAGTGGTTGGCGATAAGGATATAATTGCAAGCCGGCAGCATTATATCAGGTTTACCCTTCCCGGAACCTATCGCAGGCTGGTGGCTGCTGGAATAAGGAAAGACTTTTCAATGGGATATGGTACTGTAAATGGATTCAGGGCTTCAGTATGTACCTGCTTCAAATGGTATGACCTGGAAAATGATCAATGTACAGGTCTTAATGTATATCCATTCTGTTTCATGGATGCAAATTCATTCTATGAACAAAAACATACTCCTTCGCAGGCATTCGATGAACTGATGTTGTATTACAATGCTGTAAAAAAAGTTAATGGGATGCTGATAACAATCTGGCACAATACCCTGCTTGGCACCGACCGCAACACTCACGGATGGAGCCGTATGTTTGAATTATTTATGAAAGAAATAGTGTACTGGGATGCCTATTACGATGGCAGTACCCAGTTAAGAGAGGATATCCTTTTCACGCGCGTCTCTTCTTAAAGCATGACTGATCATCCACACTCCATACAATGTTATGGCTCCTCCTGCAATGATGAATAATGTAAGTTTCTCACCAAATAAAAGCGACCCCAGTATCACAGCAACAATGGGATTCATGTATGCATAAATAGACATCTGCTCAACAGATAATCTTTGCAAGGAGAACAGATACGCGGCGAACGCAATGACAGATCCGAATATTACGAGATAACCAATGGCTGTCCATGATTGCCATGGTATGGTATTCAAAGGGATGGCAGTACCGGTTAAGGACGACACAATAAGCAATACAACTCCTGCCATGAACATTTGTAATCCGAGACTGAAGTATGGGTTGAAGTCGCGAGCCTCCTTTTTTGTGAATATTGTTCCTAATGCCCATGTCCATGATGCAGTGAATGAAATTGCGATGCCGAATAAAAATTCGGGATTCATGAAATCTTTCAGATGTTCATAGAATATCACGCATATGCCCGCGAAACCAAGTAAAAATCCTTTTAATGCTGCACTTGGAATTTTTTCCCGTGAAGTGAACATGCCAATGATCACCATCCATAATGGAAAGGTTGCGGCGATTATTGCTCCAAGTCCCGCAGAGATATATTGAATGCCCCAGGTAGTTAAGCCATTACTGCAAAGAATATTTAATACACTGAGTACTCCGATCGCATACCATTCTCTCCCTTTCGGCCATGGTTCACCTGTCGCGATAAAGAATATAATATAAACTGATCCTGCAAGCAATTGTCTGAATCCTGCAAGCTGTAAACCTGGCATGTGTCGTACTCCTTGTTTTGATGCCACCCAGGTTGTTCCCCATAAGATGCATACTACGCCAAGCGCGAAAAATGCCTTAGTCCGGTTGTTCTGTCTGCTGATTGTTTTGATCATCTTAAATTCCGCACCCTAATGCTGCTAATGTTTGAAATGCCTCATGCCGGTTATTACCATCACTAGATTATTAGCCTTACAATATTCTATTGAATCCTTATCCCTGATCGATCCACCAGGTTGGATAAATGAAGTGATGCCCGCCTCATGCGACATCTTTACACAATCATCAAACGGGAAAAATGCATCTGAAGCAAGCACGGCACCCTTAAGATCAAACCGGAACTGTTTAGCTTTTTCAAGTGACTGCCGCAATGAATCTATTCTGCTGGTTTGTCCACAGCCTTTTCCAATCAGCTGTCTGTTTTTTACAAGAGCTATTGCATTTGATTTCAGGTGCTTGCAAACAAGATTCGCAAATTCAAGATCTTTCTTTTCATCCTCAGTGGATATTTTTCCGCCGGCTTCCTCCCACTTACTGAAATTACCCTCATCAATCTCTTGGCTAAGCACGCCGTGTAATAAAGACCTGGACTGGAATTTATTTGAAGATTTTTTAATCTGCTGAAGTAGAATCCTGTTCTTTTTTGATTTCAATACACCGAGAGCATCTTCACTGAATGAAGGCGCTACCAGAACTTCAAAAAATATTTCGTTGATGGCTTCAGCTGTGGCCCTGTCAATTTCAGCATTGCATGCCAGAACTCCTCCAAAAGCACTTTCAGGGTCTCCTGCAAGAGCAGCATCCCATGATTCCTTTACAGTGGCCCTTGAAGAAATACCGCACGGGTTCGTATGCTTTATGATTGCAAAAGTTGTTTCATTGAATTCATTGATCAGTTCAACTGCTGCATCAACGTCTACAAGATTATTATAGGAAAGTTCCTTGCCGTTAAGTTGTGTAAACAGTTGAGAAAGGTCGCCATAAAAAACACCCTGCTGGTGAGGATTTTCACCATACCGAAGAACGGTCTTATTGTTGCTGAACGGATTAAAATGATCCGACTGCATAAAATAATTTGAAATGGCTATGTCGTATCCTGAACATACATTAAAAGCACGCGCTGCAAAATCTCTTCTTTGTTCAAGAGTAGTTTCCCCTTTTTGTTGGGCAAGAATTTGTTCAAGGTCAGCATAGTCTTTTTTCGATGCTACTACCAGAACATCTTTATGATTTTTGGCTGCTGCCCGGATCATGGATGGTCCACCTATATCAATTTTTTCTATGATGGCTTTTTCATCGTTTGTGGTAGCCACTGTTTCCTCAAAAGGATAAAGGTCTACGATTACAAGGTCTATCTCCGGTATGTTGTACTCTGTCATTTCTTTTCTATGCTGCTCATCATCTCTTTTTCCCAGGATTCCCCCAAAAACTGCCGGATGAAGTGTTTTCACCCTTCCGCCTAATATGGATGGATACGTTGTCAGGTTTTCTACAGGGGTAACAGGAATTTTAAGCTGTTCAATAAACTGTTGCGTGCCCCCGGTGGAATAAATAGTTATTCCCAGTGAATGCAGTTGGGTGATTATATGATCAAGCCCCTCCTTATAAAATACTGAGATAAGCGCTGATGATATTTTTTTGTTCATGCCGGAATTTTAAACTGTTTCTTTGGAGGGGGCAAAATTACTTGAATTGGTATTTATTGCCATGACTTATGTTTATATGCGAGCCAGTTTGCACAAAAAGCTATAAAAACATATAACAGAACTACTTGCAAAAAATTAATATGAATGTCCCTCGTAGAAGAGAATGAGAGGTGATTGATGTATTCCACCACACCATTCATCAATTTAATAATGATGGTGAGCAATTTTCCACAATACCTCGCAACCGGTTCAATAAAATAGATAGAGCATAACAATATTTCGCCTATCAGTACAATGCCAGATAATGGAATAGCAATGAAGTTTGTAATGATAAACAAATTAGGAAATTGGTTGAAATAATAGATCAGCACGGGCAGTGTAAGAATCTGAGCCGAAATGGTAACTGCATTTACTTTCCAGATAGTGTCGCAAATTTTATTTTCAGAGAGGTAAAGATTGTATACGCGTTTCATGAACAGCACAATACTTAACAGTGCACCATAGGAAAGGATAAATCCCAAATCCCAGAGCCAAAAAGGGTCATAGCATAAGAGGATGAATGCTGAAATGGCCAGGTTGTTTAATACAGAAGATTTTTTTGACAACTCATCGCCCACAACAATCGTACTGAACATCATGGCCGACCGCAATACAGACGGTGAGGCTCCGGCAAGCAGCGTAAACAACCATAAACCCGTTAAAATTATAACAGGCCTTAAAAGTTTTCTTTTGAAAGAACTGCAGATGATATTGAGAATGCTATAGATCAATCCCAGGTGCAAGCCCGATATGGCTACCACGTGAACAACTCCTGTATTGCTGTAAGATTGGATCAGGGTTTTATCAAGGTCGTTTTTATACCCGATCATT
>DATLDR010000241.1:0-72326 GCA_035525775.1 Flavitalea sp. | reverse complement strand
GGCAGGGATATACGCGAAACGGGTAAGATGTTACGATCCCTGAATCTTGAAGTAGTTTCTTTGTGTCGCGGTGGTTTTTTTCCTGCGTTAACCAAACATGAGAGGGATGCAGCAATAAAAGAAAATTTTAAAGCCATTGATGAAGCATCAGCGCTTGAAGCACCTATGCTGGTACTGGTTTGCGGGTCCGCTGCGGGACAATCGCTTTCAGCATCACGTGAACAAATAAAGCATGGCATTGAAGCATGCTTGCCCTATGCGGAAAAAAAAGGCGTTCAGCTCACCATTGAACCATTACATCCTATGTATGCCGGTGAACGTTCAGCAATCAATACACTTGAGCAGGCAAATGACCTTGCTGAATATTTCAACTCACCTAATGTGGGTATAGCGGTAGATGTATATCATTTGTGGTGGGATCCCCACCTGGCTGGCCAGCTAAAGAGATGTGGTGAAAATCGAAATTTATCTGCCTTCCACATATGTGACTGGAAAACCCCGACCCTCGATATGCTCAATGACCGCGGATTGATGGGTGAAGGATGTATAAACATAAAAGAGATCAGGGGTTGGGCGGAATCTGCCGGATTCAGGGGGTTCAATGAAGTAGAAATATTTTCAACTATTCACTGGCAGGAAGACCAGGATATTTTTTTCAACTGCATACTAGAATCATATTTGCACTCTTCATAAAATAAGAAATGGAAGCAACAATTCATAAAATCGGTATCATCATGAACGGCGTAACAGGAAGGATGGGCACCAACCAGCACCTCCTGCGTTCAATTGCAGAAATTATCAGACAGGGAGGTGTGAAAGTAAGCGCCAATGAATTTATTATGCCGGATCCTGTGCTCGTTGGACGTGATGCAGTGAAACTTGAAAAGCTTACGCACCTGTCAGGTGTAAACAAGTACACTACCGACCTCGACAGTGTAATGAAGGATCCATATTACCAGGTATACTTTGATGCACAGACTACCGGACGACGTGCGGATGGCGTGCGGCAGGCAGTGAAAGCTGGTAAGCATGTTTATTGTGAAAAACCTACAGCAGTAACAACTAAAGTAGCATTAGAGCTGTATGAATTATGCACGAAGGCCGGTGTGAAAAACGGAGTTGTGCAGGATAAACTATGGCTGCCAGGTATCCTAAAACTCAAACGACTGATTGAAAACGGATTTTTCGGCGAAATTTTATCCGTGCGCGGTGAATTCGGATACTGGGTTTTTGAAGGGCATACCATACCTGCTCAAAGACCATCGTGGAACTACCGCAAGGAAGATGACGGTGGGATTATAGTTGATATGCTTTGCCACTGGCGTTATGTTCTTGATAACGTTTTTGGAAAAGTAAAAGCTGTTTCCTGTTTAGGTAAAACCCATATAACCGAACGTATAGATGAACAGGGCAAACCTTATCAATGCACAGCGGACGATGCTGCATATGCAACGTTTGAACTTGAAAATGGAGTGATCGCCCAGTTCAATTCATCCTGGACGGTGCGCGTTCGCCGCGATGATTTGCTTACACTTCAGGTTGATGGAACGAAGGGTTCAGCTGTTGCAGGATTGCGTGAATGTTATACTCAACATTATGGCAACACACCAAAGCCTACGTGGAATCCTGACATAGCACAGCCCATCGATTTTTATGCTGGATGGAGCAAAGTTCCTGAACAGGAAATATTCGACAATGCTTTTAAGGTTCAGTGGGAACTGTTTTTAAAACATGTTGTAAAGGATACACCCTTCCCGTGGGATCTTCGTGAAGGAGCTAAAGGAGTGCAGCTTGCAGAAAAAGGATTGGAGAGCTGGGAGAAGAAATGTTGGGTGAACGTGCCTGAGTTGTGAGGAGTAGGATCAAGGAGCTAAAGCCGTTGGGTTAACATTCCACCTTCAACATTAATAATCTGTCCTGTTGAATAAGGGAAATTTGCTCCTGCGAGCGCGGCTACTGCTTTGCCTACATCTTCAGGAGAGCCCCACCGTTTCTGTAAAGTTAATCCGTCTTTAATAAGCCTGTCATACTTTTCAGTAACACCTGCTGTCATATCGGTGTGAATGATACCAGGCCTTACTTCATAAACAGGGATATTGTAATCGGCAAGACGCACAGCGAAAAGTTGTGTTGCCATGCTTACTCCTGCTTTCGCTATACAGTATTCTCCGCGATTAACTGACGCCACTACTGCAGAAATAGAAGAGATATTAATGATGCAACCATTAAAATCTTCTCTTTCATCTTTTTGTACGATCATCCAGCGGGCAACGGACTGAGTAAGAAAATAAGGACCTTTTAAATTTGTATTGATAAGCTCTGAAAAACTTTCTTCGGAAGCTTCAAGAATATCTTTTCTTTCACGGGGAGCGATTCCTGCATTGTTGATCAATATGTCGAGTCTTCCATAAAATGCATTGATATCATCAAGCATCCTCTGTCTGTCGGCCGCCGATGAAATATCCGCCTGGCAATAGAGCACACGTGCACCCGTATCTTCCAAATGCTTCAACTGATCACTTACCGCTGTTGCTTCCCTTACACCATTTATAACAAGATCATAACCGGCAACCGCAAGCTGTAATGCAATACCATACCCGATTCCCCTGCTTCCACCGGTTATTAATGCTACCTGTTTCATCATATCTTTTAATGAAGTTCACGCAAAATGTTTTTTCATTACCTGAGCAAATTGCGGAATCGCTACATCAGGTTCAGCGATTTCAGGATGCCACATCTTTTCCCACTCGAAACTATAATATCCTTTATAATGATTTTTTTCCATCAGATCGATCGCCTGCAACGCAGGAACATCTCCTTCTCCGAATAGTGTATATGTCTCTTTACCGTTAGCCAGGCTGATGTCTTTCAGATGAGTGTGACATACCCATCGTTTTATTTTATCGTAAACCATTTTCGGATCTTCTTTGGTGATAGCCCACATATTTGAAACATCCCACACCAGTCCCACCTGTTTACTGTGAACTGAATTCATCACTTTTACCAGGTCATCGCTCCATATAAGATCGCCATGCGTTTCCATGAGCACCTTCACATTTGTGCCGCTTGAAAATTTGGCAAGATCATTTAATCCCGTAGATATAAGCTCCATGGTCTTCTCCTTTGGTACTTCTTTTGGAAAATTATTCGGGAACACACGAATATAAGGGCACCCTGCTTTGCCGGCAATTTCAATGAATCGTTTTGCTTCATCCATTGCTTTGCCGCGCTCGGTCGCATCTGCATGATGCATCGCCGCAGAGCATCCCAGGTTGACGATGCTGAGATTCCTGTCCTTGAATTTTTGTTTTGTAGCACTAATAGCAGCATCACTGTTGAAGTGTGGCGATTTACTCAGGTCCATCTCCCGCTGAACACCGCGTATCTCAATTCCCCTGTAATTATTCGCTACTGCAATATCAAGAATTCTGTCGAGTGGCCAATCAGGACATCCCAGGGTAGAAAAAGAAAGAAGCGGTAGCTTTGGCTTAAGCACCGCATTTCTGTTCATGATTGCAACTGACATGAATGAACCCGAATACTTAATGAAAGAGCGCCTGCTGATTGATTTCATAATAATTTATTTTGACAAACGTTTGCGTTGGGTATATTAAGATTGACGATTTAATTTCTTTCTTAGTTGTCATTTCAATAAATTAGGAAGTTAATTCATTTCCATAAGAATAGTTAACGCACTGATGAAAATAACTACACTGCTTATCACCGCTTTTTTTATTCTCTCCATATTTGTAGTTCATTCCTGTGGTTCCGGTAACGATAAAACTATTATTGCTTCAGACTCTGCATCTATTATACGGGGTGAAGCCGCTTTTACGCAGAATTGCAGCGGTTGTCACAATTTTATCCAGGATGGAATAGGTCCGCAACTGGCAGGGTTGACTAGTAAAGTTCAACCACAATGGATCAGTAATTTTATTCAGGACCCTAAGAAAATTATAGATGCGGGCGATGAAAGGGCTAAAATGCTTTTCGACAAATATCATACGGTGATGCCGTCATTCGCAAGTCTTGGTAACGATAAACTGAATGATATCATCGCTTACATGAATACTGTTAAAGTGTCTCCCGGAAAACCAGATTATGATTCAGTTTATTTAACAGATCCTATCAGCAAAAAAATTGAGATGTCCGACCTGGTGCTGAACATTGAAGAAGTAGTGCAGATGCCTTTTACAAGCGATAAAGAACCAAAAACAAGATTGGCAAAAATAGATGTGATGCCTGGTGATGATCATTTGTTTATTCTGGACCTGCGCGGCAAACTGTACATGCTTAGAGATGGTAAACCAGCGCTGTATCTCAATATGAAGGATTTTCGTAAAAACTTCATTGATCAGCCCGGACTTGCCACAGGTTTTGGAAGTTTCGCTTTTCATCCCGGTTTTCAGAAAAACGGTTTATTATATACCAGTCATACTGAACCTAAGGGAAGCGCGAAGGCAGACTTTAATTATGCTGATTCAATACCTGTAGAATTGCAGTGGGTGCTTACTGAATGGAAAACAGATCCCGCTGCTTTTCCTTTCAAAGGCGAAGGACGTGAATTGTTCAGGATAAATATGGTAACAGGCATTCATGGTATGCAGGAACTTACATTCCATCAGCAGGCCAAACCGGGCGATAAAGATTATGGCTTGCTTTACGTAGGCATCGGGGATGGAGGATGTGTTGAGAATAATTATCCCTTCCTTGCACATGATCCTTTGAAACCATGGGGATCTATCTTCAGAATCGATCCGAAAGGCAACAACAGCACAAATAAAAAGTATGGAATTCCATCAGGAAACCCGTTTGTAAAAGATAGTAACAAACTAAAAGAAATTTACGCATACGGATTCAGGAACCCTCACCGGATTACCTGGACGCATGATGGAAAAATACTTGGAAGTCATATTGGTCAGGCCAATATTGAATCGGTTAATCTTATATTACCAGGTCATGATTACGGGTGGCCTATCAGGGAAGGAAATTTTCTCATTCATCCCGATGGCAATATCAATAAACCGCATCCTCTGCCTGCTGATGACAATACATTCAACGTAACTTACCCGGTTGCTGAATATGATCATGATGAGGGCAAGGCAATATCCGGAGGCTATGAATATACCGGGTCGGCAGTGAAAGACCTCACAGGAAAATATATTTTTGGCGACATCAATAACGGAAGATTGTTTTATGTTGACGTAAAAGACCTTAAGACAGGAAGTCTGGCAACTATTAGAGAAGTACAGGTAGCTTTGAGCGGCAGGTTGACTTCGATGAAACAATTATGCGGAAGCGAAAGAGTGGATCTGCGTTTAGGAAAAGATGCCAAAGGTGAAATATATGTCTTCACCAAACCTGACGGTAAAATTTACAGAATTTCAGGAGTCACAAACAATAAACAAAAAAAATAGTATTGAACAAGAATCAGATCCAGGTAGGCGCAACAGCGTTTCTCAGTTTATTTTCCCTTGTAGGAATCATGTTTTACGGACTCCCTTTCTTTTTTGATTTCTGGATCAAGGAATTTGGATGGACACGAGCCACAATTACATCAGGTAGTGCAGTAGGAAAAGTTATCATTGGCCCAATCTTCGGTTTTGTTGCAGGATGGGTGATTGATAAATTTGGTCCCAGGCGTTTAATGCTTACTGGTATATTGCTGGGTGGGGTAGCGCTGATCGGGCTCAGCATGATGACCACACTGTGGCAGTTTTACCTGTTCTATTTATTTAATGCTCTCGGCTATTTATTTGGAGGGCCTCTCCCAAACCAGGTGCTCATTTCACGATGGTTTACTAAATCGCGCGGAAAAGTAATGGGCATTGCATACCTCGGGATAGGTGTGGGAGGAATGCTGGTACCGCAGATTGCAAAGGCATTGAATACCCAGTTCGGATGGCGCGACGGTCTGATGTGGCTGGGTATTATTATGATAGCGATCGCTTTTCCAATGGCATGGTTCGTAAAAGAAAATCCAGAAGGTATCATCAGTGAAAAAATAGCTGAACAGCCAAAGACCCCGTTTATGAACATACTTAAAGGATGGCCATTTTATTTATTGCTTGTTGGAAGCATGTGTTCTATCGGGGCAGTATCAGGCACAAGCCAGAACCTGAAATTATTCATGAGCATCGATCTTAATTATTCTCAGCAGCAGGCCGCGAATGTTATGTCGGTTGTGCTGGGTTCAAGTATCATCGGAAGGCTGCTGATGGGATGGCTGGCTGATAAAATGCAGAAGAAATATGTGATGATCATCATTTATGCGCTCGTTGCATTATCCATTCCATTACTCTTTGCATCACATTCAGAAGGAATAATGTACCTGTTTGCTTTTATCTTCGGAATGGCACTCGGAGGTGATTACATGATCATTCCTTTGATGGCAGCCGAATTATTTGGAGTGAAAGTAATGGGACGTGTAATGGGTATTATTATTTCTGCAGACGGACTTGGTGAAGCGTTTGGTCCCATGATCGCCGCATGGCTCCGCGACAAAAGCGGGAATTATGCTTATGGATTTTCTGCCCTTATAATACTTGCAGTGATCGGAACAATAGCTGTTGTATTGCTTCCGTCAAGAAAGCAGCAATATGATTGAATACCGCCAAATGACAGCAGGCGATATTGCTGCAGGGCTCACGCTATGCCGTTCTGCGGGATGGAACCAACTCGAAAATGACTGGAAAATTTTTCTTGAACTTGATCCCGATGGCAGCCGTGTTGCTATTGATGAAAATGGAAAAGTAACAGGCACGGTGGCTACTGTAAAGTATGAGGATCATTTCAGCTGGATAGGTATGGTACTTGTTGATCCTTCAAAAAAAAGACAAGGGATAGGAACGCAATTACTCCTTCAAGCACTTGATATTTTATCCGATCAAAAAACGGTTAAGCTCGATGCCACACCTGCAGGCAGAGAAGTATACCTTAAACTCGGTTTCAGGGATGAGTATACTTTATGCAGGATGATGTCTGATAATATCTCAGTTGATAAAAGCAATGCAGTGAACATAACTGAAAACGACTTCGCAAATATTCTTGAGAAAGATAAAACAGTATTCGGTGCATCACGAAAAGGCATACTAAAATGGATACATAAAAATTATCCTGAATTTTCTTTTGTCATTAATAAAGATTCCCGCATTTCTTACGCATTTGGTCGTAAAGGTTTCAAGTTTTCCCAGGTAGGTCCGGTTGTAGCAGATAATACGGAAGAAGCAATTCATGTGACGAAAGCTGTGTTAAAAAATGTAACAGGCCCCGTGATACTTGATGTAATGAATGACTCACTCTTTTATCACTGGCTGGTTTCAACCGGATTTACAGAACAGAGAAAACTGATCCGCATGTACCGTGGGGCTAATAAATATCCCGGCATTCCTGGAAAACAATTTGCCATCCTGGGTCCTGAATTCGGATAACTATTTTGAATTTTTATTTCTTACCTGCATCACCTGCACGGCACTGATGCTGTCAGTATTATTATTGAAAGTTTTGCGCACATATGTGAGCACTTGCGCAACATCCGCGTCGCTGAGGAATTTATGTGAAGGCATTGAGTTGTTATATGCTTTCCCTCTTATTGTAATTGGTCCATTAAGGCCATTAAGCACTACATTTATAAGCTTATCCTTATCGCCATTTACCCAGTCAGATTGTGCAAGTGGTGGAAAACGGTTGCCATCCCCTTCTCCATTCATTTGATGACATGAGCTGCAATAACTGAAATAAACCTGTGATCCGGTTCCTTCTTTTCCTCTGTTGAGATCGTCGTTTATTTCATCAGGAGTTTTAATGTGCGGAAGTTTTTTATGTTCTTCCATTTTTGCAAGTTGAGATTCGTTAAAATTCTTTCTATCGCCTCTGTACATGATCCTCCATATTTTACCTTTTTCAGATTCTCCTATGTACAATGAACCGTCTGGTCCCAGTGCAATGGCCATCGGCCTGTACATCGCATCACTGGTATTTACAATGGTATCTACGCCTGCGAATCCATCAGCAAAAACTTCGTAATCGCCTGTTGGTGCGCCGTTTTTAAAAGGAACAAATGCAATAAAATAACCTGCCTGCGGATAAGGAGCGCGGATTGTTGATCCATGGAATGCAATAAAGGCTCCGTTCTTATAACGTTCGGGAAACTGGTTACCGGTATAGAATAAAAGATCGTTCGGTGCCCAGTGTCCCGGGAAACCCATCAGCGGTTGATTAAGTGTGTCACCACTTCCTGTTTTCTTACCATCACCACCATATTCCGGATTCAGCATTTTCTTTTTTTGCATATGGTCATAATAATAATAGGGCCATCCTGCATTCGAACCTTCTTTGATTTTCAGAAATTCTTCAGATGGCAATACCGAACTTTGCCAGGCTGTGAATAACGCCGGCCAGGTACGGTGCAGATCATCCCTCCCATGCTGTAATGCATAAAGCGAGTTATCGGAATGATTCCAGTCCATTGCAACTATACTGCGGATACCTGTTGCATAACGCTTTCCGTCTTTCTGGGTCTGGTTTAATTTGTTTTCATCAAACTGCCATACACCGCCATGTTCGGCGAGTTGTGGACAAGGATACTGACCTGGAGCACCGGGAATTCTATCCTGTAACTGACAAACATCACCGGGCGCGCCGAATTGAACATATAAGTGCCCCTTCTCATCAAAGGTTATAGGTTTTGCAATGTGCTCGAATTTGTGTGGATCATTTTTATAATCATCTTTCATGATCAGCTCCACTTTGCTGTGCGGCACAAGGGTGCCTTCAGTTAGTTTCATCCTGTATACTTCACCTGCCGTGCTGAAATAAAGATAGCCGTTATGAATTCTCATAGCTGTGCCATATTCACCTTCGTCAGTATAATCACCAAAAACCTCTTTAACGTCGGCCCTGCCATCATTGTCTTCATCACGAAGCGCCAGGATCCCTTTGGGATCAGGGCTTCTTAATTTAACATACACATCACCGTTAGTATTGACGGCTATGTGGCGCGCACGGCCGGTTGAATCAGCAACTACCACCGCATCGAAGCTGTCGGGCAAAGAAAGCCCTCCGTTACCGGATTGCATCGGAGGAAGACCACTATTATTATTTTTGCATTGAGAAAATAATAGTATCATCAGACAAATAGCAGCGGAAGAAAAATATTTCATTGCGTGAAAATAGGAAGAAACTTTTTTCCCTTTTAAG
This sequence comes from Flavitalea sp., assembly GCA_035525775.1. Classification (GTDB taxonomy): domain Bacteria; phylum Bacteroidota; class Bacteroidia; order Chitinophagales; family Chitinophagaceae; genus Flavitalea. The sequence goes on along the minus strand of DATLDR010000241.1, from coordinate 63,128 downwards.
ATAATGTCGCCACGCTTATTCAATTCAAGTGTATACAGCTACGGTTAAGCAGTTACCGGTCCAGACGCAAACGTTTGTTTTCTGTTCACAGCAAAAGACATTAATAAGTACTTTCATTGGTACAATTAAACGGTAAAATGAAAAAGATATATCCCTGGATAGCTGCAGGTGTTATTTATTTATTGAGTGCATGTATCAGCAAAACTTCAACAGAAGGTGCCTCAGATAACGGGTTTGCTCCGGAGATGGTTCATTTTGAACCGCATGGCTCCAACCCTGTTTTTACTCATGGTGATTCCACCGCCTGGGATAAGAGGATTCGTGAACGGGGTTTTATACTGAAGGAAGATTCAATCTATAAAATGTGGTACACCGGATTCAATAGTGACACCGCTACACTTCATCTTGGTTATGCCACTTCGAATGACGGCATCCACTGGCAGAGATATGCCGGTAACCCCATATTTATAGACAGGTGGACCGAAGACATGATCGTTTTTAAGCATGATGGAAAATACCAGATGTATGCTGAAGGTTATAAGGATGTCGCCCATCTTCTGTTATCGGATGACGGCCTTCACTGGAAAGACCAGGGTGATCTTAAAATAACCAATACAAAAGGCGATACACTGCCAGGACCTTATGGCACACCCACAGTTTACGTAGAAGACGGCAAATGGTACCTGTTCTATGAAGTAAACGACGAAGCTGTATGGCTGGCTACCAGCACAGATAAATTGCACTGGAAAAATGTTTCTGATGATCCGGTGCTGAAGCCAGGACCAGAAAAATATGATCTTGGCGCCATTGCCGTAAACCAGGTAGTAAAGCATGATGGAAAATATTACCTGTACTACCATGCATCTGCCGATCCGGGATGGAAATCTAATGCCGGCGCCTGGAATTCAAATGCCGCCATGTCAACTGATCTTATACATTGGATAAAGTATCCGGGAAACCCGCTTGTTGATGGCGATCATTCGAGTCCCATAACTGTTTACGACGGAAAAAAGATGAGACTGTATACGATGCATCCAGAAGTATGGTTATATGAGAATAAGTAGATAATCGCAAGGCAAAGGACAAATAAGAACAATTTTCTATATTTAATTATGAAACGAATTGTTCTTTGCTTTCTGTTTTCTACAGTATTTTCAGCGATATATCCACAGGCACCCACCCCTGACCTGTTATACGGAACGTTATTCAGCGATGTACAATTGAAAAGAGTATTTCCAGACAACAAAACATTCGTTGATTGTACGCCTAAGTTTCCGCCGCAAAAGATTGTAAAAAAATACTATCAGCAAAAGTCGAAACCGGATTTTGATCTGAAAGAATTTATTCATCTGAACTTCGACACTCCCCAGGCACCGGTTGTAAAAGTTACACCGGGGCTACCATTACGCGAACATCTTGAAGAATTATGGAACACGCTTACAAGACCTTCAGATACACCACACAAATACAGTTCTTTGTTACCTCTTAAACATCCATATATTATTCCCGGAGGCAGATTCAGAGAAATATATTATTGGGATAGTTACTTTACTATGCAGGGCCTCGCAGCAAGCAACAGATTTGATCTTATCAAACATATGGTTGACAATTTTGAATCACTGATTACCGACTACGGACATATTCCCAATGGTAACCGGAACTATTATCTTGGCCGGTCGCAACCACCTTATTTTGCTATGATGGTCGAGCTGCTGCATGCACACATCGGCGATTCAGTATACAGAAAGTATTACGCGGCAATGAAAAAAGAATATAAATTTTGGATGCTCGGAAAAAACAGGTTGAAAACCGCAAGTGCTTACAGGCGGCTGGTAAAAATGCCGGATGGATCCATATTAAACAGGCATTGGGATGATGTAAACAGGCCGCGGCAGGAATCGTATGCAGAAGACGTGGCCACAGGGAAAAAATATGTAAGGAAAGATGGAAAAGCATATATCAACCTTCGGGCAAGCGCGGAAAGCGGATGGGATTTCTGCAGCAGATGGTTTGCCGATACTATGCACATTGTTACCATTCAAACAACAAACATGGTACCTGTAGATCTTAATTGCCTGCTGTTCGCCTATGAAAGCATCTTATCAAAAGCCGCTGCTGTAAATGGTGAACATGAAAACTCAAAGATGTTTAATATATCCGCAGAAAAAAGAAAGGCGGCCATATTGAAATATTTATGGAACGATGAGTTAAAATACTTTTTCGATTACGACAGACTTCAAAACCATACAAGCAATATCTGGACAATCGGAGGAGTGATGCCGTTATTCACGAATCTTGCGGATGCTGAATACGCGGAACAGGTCAAAATTAATATTCAGCAAAAATTTGTGAAAGATGGAGGAGTCACTACGTCGTTGTATAATACAGGCGAACAGTGGGATGCGCCTAACGGATGGCCACCGCTTCAATTTACTGCGGTGAAAGGATTATTGAATTATCATTACGATACGCTTGCAGCTGATATCGCAGAACGCTGGATGAAACTGAATGAAAAAGTTTTCACTGCTACCGGCAAGATGATGGAGAAGTACAATGTTTATGATCTGAATATTGAAAGCGGAGGAGGAGAATATCCAACACAGGATGGGTTCGGATGGACGAACGGCGTGTATCTGGCATTTTATCAATTGTTCAGGAAGTAATACAGGGCTGAGGGCAAACGGCAGACGGCAGGCTTAGTACGGCAACGAATTTTTCACCTCTTACCTTATCACAACAGCTCACTCAATTTCACTTTATCTGTGTTCCGTGTAAGCAAATGAATGATCGTGAATGCCACTAAGTACGTGAAACCACAAACGGTAAATAAAATATTATACCCTGCAGTGATATTACCACCTTGCTTGTACGCATCTAACAAATTTCCTACAAGTATCGGAAACAAAATTCCTCCAATGGCGCCGGCCATCCCTCCAATTCCCACTACAGAACTTACTGCTTCTGATGGAAAAAGATCAGATGCAATTGTGAAAATATTGGTCGCCCATGCCTGGTGAATAGCCACTGCAAAAGAAATTAAGGCTACGGCCGACCATGCTCCTGGAGCAAACTGTACAATGATCACCGAAAGTTCAAGTATTGCAAACAGTAGCAGCACAAATTTGCGGGCATTCAAAACGCCCCAACCTTTTTTTATGAGCAGTGATGACAGATAACCGCCTCCTATACTGCCAATAGTTGTTGCTGCGTAAATAGTCATCAGCTGAAGACTGGGTTTTTTCAGATCAAGACTGAATGTAGACGCAAAGTAGGACGGCAGCCAGAAAAGAAAGAACCAGTAAATAGGATCAATAAGTGCTTTTCCGGTTATGTAAGCCCATGTCTGACGGAAAGTAAACAACCTGCTCCATTTAATGGAAAGGTTTTTACCTGTTATATTTTCTGTATCCTGTCCCTGCTGGATGTATGTTAATTCTTTTTGAGAGAGACGTTTTTGTTTTTGTGGAACCTGGAAATAAATTAACCAGAATATCAGCCACACAAATCCCAGCGCTCCTGTAATCCAGAAAACCTCCTGCCATCCATAGTTATTAAGAATTGAAGGAACAATGAGCAGTGCACAAACAACACCAACGCTTGTACCGGCATTAAAGATGCCTGTTGCGAGCCCTCTTTCATTTCTTGGAAACCATTCTGCTACGGCTTTGACCGCTGCAGGATAATTTCCTGCTTCTCCCAGTCCTAACCCGATTCTTGCAATAGAAAAACCTGTTACGCTTTTTGCGAGCGCATGAAGCATACCAGCCACACTCCAGATGATAATAGAAATGCTATATCCAATGCGTGTACCGGTTTTGTCTATCAGGCGACCGGCCAGCACCAAGCCTATTGCATAAGCAGCAGTAAAAGCCATTACAATATGTGCAAAGTCCGTTTCCGTCCAGTTGAATTCTTTTTCAAGTATGGGTTTTAAAAGGCCGATGATCTGCCGGTCTATATAATTAATGGTGGTAGCAAAGAAAAGAAGCGAAACAATCAGCCAGCGATAATGCATAGAGATTAAGATATCGTTTTTATATAAACTACTTATAATAAAATTAATAATTAAATGAGCAAAATAGCACTGGTTACCGGAGGGACTAATTATAACGATGTTATAAAGACTATGCGAACAAGCATGGATAGTTTCAGGAATGTGTTATATTAGTTATTCTTCCAAACGGTTGTGCTATGAATACATCTTCACCGGTGATCTGCTTTGGTGAAATATTGTGGGATATTCTTCCAACAGGCGATGTTCCCGGAGGTGCTCCCATGAATGTTGCCTATCATCTCAATAAACTCGGTCATTCACCTGCTGTGATCACAAGAATAGGTAAAGATGAACGCGGTACAAAACTGATCGCTTTACTTAAAGGAAAAAAAATTTCAACCGGTTATGTGCAGGTCGACAAGTTACTGCCTACGGGAATTGTGTATGCCACTCCAAATGAACATAAGGAAATGGAATACGATATCGTTGCTCCGGTTGCATGGGATGTGATCGAATGGAGCGACGACTTTCCTTTATTATTCAACAATGAAAATTACTTTGTATACGGAAGTCTTATCGCCAGAAATTTAACCTCGAGAGATACATTATTCAGGCTACTCGAGGTTGCGAAGAACAAAGTGCTTGATATCAATCTCCGTCCGCCCCACTATGATCACTCACTGATACGTGATCTGCTTTTAAAAGCAAACATTGCAAAAGTGAATTATGCAGAATTGAATCTTATCAGCAGCTGGTTTGGTGAATATTCTTCTATGGCAGATAAGATAAATCTGTTATCAGATAAATTTAACCTGGATACTTTAATTGTCACAAAAGGAGGAGACGGGGCAATTATCAGTACCGGTGGAAAAATGTATGAACATCCTGGTTTCAGGGTGGTGGTGCAGGATACAGTTGGCAGCGGAGATTCTTTTCTTGCAGCTGTGATTTCCGGATTCATTGAAAAGCGAACACCTGCGCAACTATTGGAATTTGCCTGTGCTGTCGGAGCATTGGTCACGTCGAAAAAAGGAGGATGGCCAGAGTATGAACTCAAAGATGTGAAAGCAATTACAGATGGAAATGTTCAGGTGTTATGACCGGAACGTAAATCCTAAAAAATAGTTATATAACGTACCCGATTAATGTTTAAACTTTATTATTTTGTACCCTTGTGGCTCAATAAGTAAAACATTAAACATGAAAAAGATTTTTATCCTGACTGTGACTATCGTCATTACTGCCCTTGTATCGATGGCTTTTATGTATCCTGCTCAAAAAATAATGCTTGCTGAAAAAGCAAACAAGGCGGTTGAGCCTGGCAAGTGGACTGTAGACAAGGCACATTCAAATGTAAAATTCAACGTTACGCATCTGGTTGTTTCGGAAGTTGAAGGGTCTTTTAAACTTTTTGATGGTTCAATGGAAAACACGAAGTCAGATCTTTCAGATGCGAAGATTAATTTTACTGTTGATGTAAATTCTATCAACACTGACAATGAAAAAAGGGATGGCCATTTAAAAAGTGATGATTTTTTCAATGCCGGTAGATTTCCTTCCATGAAATTTACCAGTACTTCAATGAAATCTGCTGGCGACAATAAATACAAGCTTGCCGGTGACCTCACGATCCGTGATGTGACAAAGCCGGTTGTATTTGATGTAACCTATGGTGGAAGCGTTGCAGCAATGGGAACAACAAAGCTTGGATTCAAAGCAAAAACAACTATTAACCGTTTCGATTATAGTCTGAAGTGGGATAAAGCTACAGAAAGCGGCGGTTTGGTAGTAAGCAAAGATGTTGATATAATTGTAAATGCAGAATTAAACAAAGTAAAAGAATAACATTATGCCTGGTGATTCGCTGAATGTAAATGCCGGAGGTGTTGCAAAGAACACCTACGACGCAATAGTAATTGGTTCAGGAATCAGTGGCGGCTGGGCCGCGAAAGAACTATGCGATCATGGAATCAAAACGCTGCTGCTCGAACGTGGTAAAAATGTGGTTCACTTAAAAGATTATCCCACTGCAACGATGGGGCCGTGGCAGTTTCCACATCATAATGTGGTTCCATTAAAAACAGCGCAGGAAAATCCTGTTGTCAACAGGTGTTATGCATTCTCAGAGGCAACTGAACACTTTTTCGTCAAGGATAAGGATCATCCATACGTCCAGGAAAAGCCTTTTGACTGGATACGCGGCTACCAGGTGGGAGGCAAATCACTTTTATGGGCCAGGGCCACACAACGCTGGAGCAAATATGATTTTGAAGGACCAGCACGTGATGGATTTGCGGTAGACTGGCCCATCCGTTATGATGATATTGCACCATGGTATAGCCATGTTGAACGTTTTGCCGGTATCAGCGGTAACCGCGACGGAGTAGAAACACTGCCTGATGGCGAATTTTTACCTGCGTGGGAAATGAGTTGCGCTGAAAAAACAATCCAGCAAAAAATCATGGCGCATTACAAGGACAGGCATGTTGTGCAGGGCCGATGTGCACACCTGACTGTTCCGAATGAAATACATATTCAGCAGGGAAGAACACAATGCCAGGCAAGAAGCAAATGCGAACGAGGATGCCCTTACGGCGGTTATTTCAGTTCAAATGCATCTACTCTTCCATGGGCGCAGAAAACAGGCAACCTTACCTTACAACCGGATTCAGTTGTTCACTCTATTATTTATGATGAACAAAAAAAGCGTGCGGTTGGTGTAAGAGTGATTGATGCTCATACAAATCATGCAACGGAATATTTCGCTAAGATAATTTTTGTTAATGCCGCGTGCCTCAATACGAATCTCATCTTACTCAACTCAACCTCGAACCGGTTCCCTGCAGGACTTGGGAACGACAACGGCCTGATGGGTAAGTACATCGCATTCCATAACTACCGGGGAACAGTAAACGCCTCGATAGAAGGATTTGAAGATGTGTATCATTACGGCCGCAGACCAACATCTCCAATGATGCCTAATTTCCGCAATGTTTACAAACAGGAAATGGATTTTCTTCGCGGATACATGGTGCATTACAATGTTCACAGGGGAAGATCTGATGGTAATGGAAACGATACAATTGGTGCAGATTATAAAAATGCGATCACTCAGCCGGGCGAATGGAATGTGTTCATGATGATGCAGGGTGAAACCATTCCTAAAGAAACCAATATGGTTTCATTGAGTAAGGATAAAAAAGACCAATGGGGAATTCCACAGCTTGTATTCAATGTCGCGTACGACGACAACGACGAAAAAGTATTAAAGGATTTCCTTGAACAGGCAAAGGAAATGCTGGATACAGCTGGCTGCACAAATATTAATCAGCACGACAGCAAGCAGGCGCCCGGCCTCGATATTCATGAAATGGGCGGCGTACGGATGGGCCGTGATCCGAAAACATCCTTGCTGAATAAATACAATCAGCTTCATGCATGTCCTAATGTATTTGTGACAGATGGCGCATGCATGACATCAGTGAGTACACAAAATCCTTCAATCACATTCATGGCGCTCACTGCACGGGCCGCAAATCATGCTGTAAGCGAACTCAGGAAACGCAATGTGTGAATTGTGTGATTTCAGTTACTTGATTTCTTTGTAATTTGAATTCAATTCATCCTGTTATGCCTGAACTACAACTTGCCGAAGAATACCTCAAAGAATTGCATGATGAAGCCACTGCAACAAGGAAATGCCTCGAAAGAATTCCTATGACCTTGTCTGACTACAAGCCACACGAAAAGTCAATGGCGCTCGGTTATCTTGCATTGCTGGTTGCAGAAATGCCCAACTGGATCACCTACATTATTGAAAAAGGGGAAATAGATTTTGGAACATTTACTCATTACCAGCCAGCAACTACAGAAGATCTGGTAAAACATTTTGAGGATAATATGCAAGGTGCGAGGAAAGCATTAAAAGGCATCACCAATGAACAACTGCAGGAATCATTCGCACTGAAAAATAAAGGACAACTTTTATTCAGTTCATCAAAAAAAGTAAATGTCAGCTCAACCATCCGCCACTGGGTTCATCATCGCGGGCAACTTACCGTTTACATGAGGTTGAATAACATCGCCGTTCCATCAATTTATGGTCCTTCGGCGGATGAAAAAACATTTTAGCTTACATAGTTTCCTATATTTATTACAAAAAAGTATATGACTTCACGCCGCGACTTTCTTGAGAAAATTGCAGTTTCAGCAATAGGATTACCTTTTCTTTCTCTTGCTAATACTGCGTGCGCAAACACCACTACTGTTGCCTCAGACGGTAAAGTATTGCGTGTTGCGATTTTAGGCCTGGGTAGCTATGGAACCAGGGTAGCTGATGCCATGCAATCATGCACAAGGGCGAAACTTACAGGGGTGATCAGCGGAACGCCATCAAAAATAAAAAACTGGCAGGCGAAATATAATATCCCTGAAAAGAATTGCTATAACTATGACAATTTCGACAACATTAAAAACAATCCGGACATTGATGCAGTATATGTGATCACACCGAATGCTTTGCATAAAGAACAGGTGATACGGGTGGCAAAAGCGGGCAAGCATGCTATTTGTGAAAAGCCCATGTCTGTCAACGCAAAAGATGCGCAGGAAATGGTTGATGCATGCAAAGCAGCTAATGTACAATTGCTTATTGGTTACAGGATGCATTTTGAACCAAAAACACTTGAGATCATAAGGATGCGGATGGATGGAGAATTAGGAAAAATAAAATTCTTTCAGGGCCTTTCCGGATTCACCATCGGTGATCCGAACCAGTGGCGGTTGAATAAAGAACTTGCAGGCGGAGGTTCATTGATGGACATAGGAATTTATGCTATCAATGGCTCCAGGTATATGACAGGTGAAGAACCAATATGGGTTACCGCTCAGGAAACAAAAACAGATACCGCTAAATTTAAAGAAGGTGTTGATGAGACCATCCAGTTTCAGCTTGGATTTCCAGGAGGCGCTGTTGCATCATGTTTATCAACTTACAACATGGATAACCTCGACAGGTTCTTTATTACGGGCGAAAAAGGATATGGTTTGCTTAACCCAGCAACCGGCTATGGACCGATTGAAGGAGAAACGCACAAAGGAAAATTAATGCAGCCACATAAAACTCACCAGACTGTTCAGATGGATGAAATGGCAGCCATCATCTTCAACGGAAAAAAACCGGTTGTAGCCGTTGACGGTGAAGAAGGTGTAAAAGATTTAAAAATCATTGATGCGATTTATGAAGCCATACGCACAGGGAAAAGCACTGAAATAAAAATTTAATTTTTAAAAGCAATAAGAGTAGCAGCTGATGTAATCTCAGACAATTTTACTTTTCCATCAGGTTGCAATTCAAATTTAAATAACTCATCATATTCACTTAGAGGGGATTTAAAAGAATTGTCACCTACATATTCCAAATTCATTCCAAACACCTGGTTCTTCAGCCACAGTTCTTTTCCATTCCTGAAAAATTCAACCTTCCTGGTGCTGTTTTCGAAGCTGTAAACACCTTTTATTTTATCGATACCGGCAATTTCAGCACCGAGTTTTTTCGAAAGATTTATGTTGAACAATAATTTTTTTGATTTATCAGGCATCGTTTGCACTTTAAGTATTCTTCTCTTTGCGGTGGGCGAAGAAGATGAAGGATCTTTTGAAAGATACGCGTCGCCGGCAAAGTATAACTGCGTAACCAGCGGCTGATAACCTTCGGCAGTGATCATCAGATGAAAATGCGCCGGCCTGTATATACCATTTCCAACGCCATATGGTACAGGAAGTATGGTATTGAAAGAATAATTCCCTTTATCATCAGTGAACGTTGTGCCGCGGTACCTGAATTCATCTGTTGAATTATCATATACACCCTTAGCACTGCAGTGCCATATTTCTACTTTTGCCTTTTTGAAAGGAGTGATGCAATCATCATGCTTTACCGTACCGCCTAGCAAAATTTTTATTCCTGCATCACCAGCAATAACAAGATTTGCACGTACAGGGCTTCCAGGCCTGTAAAATGGGCCCAGTATATCTGTAGTCGTTTCGCAATCACCAATGTATTTTGATCCGTCGAATCTAATGAAACCTGTGGCGCTGATGGCTACAGCACCAAGTGCTGCATCCTTCAGGAAGGAGCGTCGTTGCATAGCAAAAGGGAGTTTAGTCTTATAAGGTAACCTATTTTTTCTTACCCTGCATTTCCCCTTCAAGGTATGCTACAACAGCTTCAGTTAAGGTTCTGCCCATTACAGGTGTAAAGGGCGAAACCATATTTACTTCATATCCTCCGTATTTCCATTCATCTTCAGTAGGCAGGTAACCGAGCCAGCCATTTGTATAACCGTAATAAAAGGTAAACGGATACGGCGACCTGTCACGAACTTCATTTGAAATTTCACAGAAAAGCTCAAGAGGTGTTGACCAAATGCCAATATCCTCATTGATCTTCAGAAATCTTACCGGTGTTTTTACCAGGTTGGCGCCATCTTTTGTTGTTCTGCTATAATTAGCTAGATATGCCGGCCAGCCTAATCCCTGCTTACGCGGACTTTCAACCGTAATTGAACTTGTAGTTATTTTAACCGAGTCAGTCAATGATGTAAGATTTTTGTTGGCATCAATGATTTTATCGCCAAGCAATACCCGAAACTGGTTCAGATGACCTGACTGCGGATTTGGATATACGCTGTAAATCGGCGCCAGATTGCCTGCAGCGCCATTGATGAAAATGACAGGTGCGCCGGTTTTCTGTTCAACATATTCCGAAACGATTCCTGTTACATCCCCGCTGATCTCAACGTTTTCCTGGCCAAGCACGGTACCATGAATCGGGTAATTAACCATCAGCGCAAGTGGCGAGCCATCCTGTTTGACTAATCTTATCAAACCAATTCTCCTGTCAACCGGTCCATCGGGATTCAGCCCCAGGCTTGCCTTTCCATCCACATCAACAGCGCGCCTGTTGATATTTGCCTGTGAAAATCCCCAGCCAACACCAAGTTTAGCGGGCTGTAGTTTTTTTCTTGCTTCATCGATACCATTGATAAGCGATTGTTCGATGAAAGATGTGTAAGCAGTGTCAACTTCATGCTTGTACCGTTCACCCATAAATGCTTCTGCAAGTCCCGGTACGCCAACTTCAGGAGCGGAATGGGTGTGACTAACCGACCACCAGAAATTAACTGGTTTTATTCCAAATCTTTTATTGAGGAGTGCTGCAACATGATCGTACTCCGATGGAGAAAATTCACAAACTTCGGTGGCAACAAGAAAGAACTGAGTGGTGCCATCGTCCAGTGCGATTATGCGGTGATAAATTCTGTCGTGAATGCCGGTAGATAAACGGGCGCTATAACCCAGTAATTGTTTTGGCGTAGACGGAGATATATCAATTTTTACAACAGCTGCACGAAAACCTTTCTGGGCATTTACTCCGGAACAGCAGCAAATGAGAAAAAAAATGGCAAGGGTGATACGCATATATTCAAATCTTGATAAACATTTTTCTGATGTACATATATCTCAGGATAAGGAAAATCACTAAAAAGCTTCCTATGTAGAGCACCGTCTGGTACCAGTTACCGATAATTGGTTTCAATCCATTTATAAATACACCCGAAACATTGGTAAATGCAGGTTCAAAAAGATGCCATGCAACATACCCAAGGATTGCATTTGAACCGAGTATCACCAGCCATTTAGTTCCGGTTCTGAAATTGAAAACATCAATAACCAGGTAAAATACTGCCAGCATAAGCGCACAAATACCGCCTGAAAAAAGTACAAAAGAACTTGTCCAGATCTTTTTTATTATTGGATGCCATTCGTTCAATAATAAACCGCCGGCAATGAGTAACACACCGTAGATGGCCAGAATCCTGAATATATTCAACTGTGGTTTCCCGGATTGAAGTATGTAACCGCTGAAAACGCCCAGCATAGTGGTTGCTCCGAAATTGAGGCTGGAAATTATCCATGTATAATCCTGCCCGTCGTGGAATTGTCCGAGCACTTTACGGTCGAACAGATATGCCACGTTACCATATTGCGTATAGGCGCCTGCAGTTGTACCGTTAACAGGTATCAGCGCAAGTATTGCCCAAAAGGCCAGCATCAATGATGCTGTGGCTGCCACCTGGTATTTAACCGGTAAATAAAGGGTAAGTACCGTTGCGATAAGATATCCGCTGGCGATGGCCTGCAGGGTGTTAGAATATAATTCGATCTGATTGATGTCATACGTCAGCAATTTACCTTGAACAATCATCCCGAGAAGCCAGAGAATGAGGACTCTTTTGATAGTATGTGTCCATACGGCTTGATGTGATTTTTCGCCGGCAAGTCTTTTTTTAATCGAGAATACCATTGAAACGCCGGCCAGGAAAAGGAACAATGGCATGATGATATCCCAGAAATTAAATCCGAGCCATTCAACATGATCAAACTGCTGTTTGATGAAGCCGGTGAATTTATTGTGAAACACGTTATCAAGGCCCAGAAAAATCGGATGTCCGCCCATGATCCAGAACATGTCGAAACCACGGAGTGCATCAACAGATATAACCCGTTGGTTTGTGGTTACCGGATTACTGATAACATTAAAAGATCTGATCTTATCTAAACGGCGTTTGGTAGCAGTAAGCATGATGGCTATTCTTTCTTACCCAATATAATTAAAATCTACTGTCCGAATGTTTATCACAGACATCAAACGTTTGCATAGACTTTTGAAAGTTCAGCATTCCATGCTTGTATTTCCTCAATTCATGCATCCTTATATAAAGCGTGTGTGCATACTTACGATTTTTACTATCTTAATAAGATGGAAAAAACAACGCGTGCCAGTTTTATTAAAAAAACCGCCATGGCTGCGGCATCTTTTTATATCGTTCCACGATTTGTTCTCGGAGGAAAAGGATACGTACCACCAAGCGATAAATTATACATAGCAGCTGTAGGCTGCGGAGGCGAAGGTGCAAATGACATCCATCATTATGCCACCACTCCCAAAAAGAATGCAGTGATCGCTTTTTTATGTGATGTGGATGACCGCATGGCTGCACCAAGAAGAAAAGAATTTCCAAAAGCTCCTTTCTACTATGACTGGCGTGAGATGTTCGATAAAGAAAGTAAAAACTTTGATGCTGTAACAGTGGCGATCCCCGATCATAATCACGCGATTGTAGGTTTAAGCGCAATGCAGTTAAAAAAACATCTTTATCTGCAGAAGCCGCTGACCCACGATATATATGAAGCACGCGTACTTACAGAGGCTTCAAAAAAATACAAGGTAGTTACCCAAATGGGAGACCAAGGTGCATCCTGTGATGGAATGAAAACACTGCAGGAGTGGTTTGAAGCCGGCCTAATCGGCGACATTGAAAAAGTATATTGCTGGACGAACCGGCCGGTTTGGCCTCAGGGAATCTCATGGCCAGCGTTAAGGCCATCGATCCCTAAAGAGCTGAAATGGGATCTATGGCTTGGCACCGCGCAAAAAACAGATTACATTGACAACCTGGTGCCGTTTAACTGGCGTGGCTGGTGGACCTTTGGCACAGGCGCATTGGGCGACATGGGATGCCATATTATGGGGCCACCATTTAAATTACTGGGACTTGGTTATCCAACTGAAATTTCAGGAAGCGCCAGCACAGTGTATAATGGAATATTTAAGGAAGGCATTTACCCTGAAAGCGGCCCTGTATCGAGCTCAATTAAATTTAAATTCAAACAGAAAAGCGGGAAAGATCTTGAATTGTTCTGGATGGATGGTGGCATCGTACCAGAACGTCCAAATGAACTTGAAGAAGACCTTAATATGGATACTGCTTTAGGAGACTGGCCGGGAGAAAATGATTTTGAAGGAGCCACGTTGTTCATCGGAACGAAGGGAAAAGTTTCATGCGGCTGGGGAGGAAGCCATCCGCGTTTATTGCCTTTATCACTCAATAAGGATGTGAATGTTCCAACAAAATATGCGCGTGTACCGGGGGATATGGACGGCCACTGGTGGCAATGGGTCGATGCTTCAATTGCAGGATATGGTAATGCGGAAGTAAGTTCTCCGTTTGTGGGCTACGCCGGACCATTAACAGAAACTGTTTTGCTTGGCAACCTGTTACTACGAAGTTTCAATTTCAAAGATTCAGGAAGGTATATCAGTTTAAAATGGGATGGTGAAAATATGAAGGTCACCAACTTTGATGCAGCAAATCAATTCATAAGAAGAAAATACAGAGAGGGTTGGAAAGATGTGTCCATGTAATTGGTAAGATGTAATCAGTAATATCTTTTGATTATTGTGTTTAATAATTTTTCCTTCCCTGGAATAAAGGTACGTGTATGCCTGCACGAAGTATTGGTATCACACTTCCGTCTGACCGGGTGTAAGGAGAGTAATCATCATTCAAAACATCAAACAAAACCATCAGGTAGAAGAATGGACGGCTGTCACCAGGATATCTTTCGGTGGCAACCCCAACACCGGTAAGTAAACTGTTTGCATCAACGTTATTCGTCTCTTTCAATCCACCATTGCCGGGAATGTATTTCTCTTTAATGAAGTTATGTTCGAACTGGATATGTGCAAATAAAAAACGCAAAGGGTACAATTGTGCAAATGCCCCTCCGCCGTAGGTTGTGCTTCTTAATTTATCGTTCGACATTACAACATCACGGTAAGAATTGTAATTATAATTCACGACTATACCTGCATCGATCCATTTGGCAAGGCTGTACCCTAAAACCGGATTTCCACCCACCTGGAACGTATTGGTTCCAAGCCCGAAAGAAATGCTTCCCCCGGTGAATAAACGGTTTTTCTGAAATACCCTTTGCGTTTCGTCCTGATTATCCTGTGCAAATGCGCTGACAGCTAAAATCAACAAAATCAATACAAGCTTTATCTTTTGCATTCTCAACTATTTTACACAATATCCAAATCGTTGATCACTCTTTCAATGAAAGAATAAATTTTATCATTGTTTTGGCATCTCTTTCACCATTATAAAATAAAAAACAAATCACTTTCATGATTTGTTTTTAAAAATTCATCAGCTTTAGCGTATCGTAAGATTATGCGAACGCTGAAGCCATGGTTTTTTGCGGCGCACCCATTGCGGCGGCTTCATTAACCTCGTAGGTTACATTGTTTGCATACTGTGAAAATGTTTTGTCGAGCCATGCCTGAACCTCAACAGGCGAATCTGCTTCCCATAAGCATGTGCCGGTTTTTCCATCTTTTGAAGGAAAAACCGCATGCAGTTTTAGATTTTTCGGAACGCCGGATTCGGCCATAACCTTGTTTGCTGCTGCCCAGAATGAATCGGGGTTGTTTACGAAATGATGAGCAATTACCAACATAACGCTTCAATTTAATTGTGAATAAATCAGTTCACCAGGATAGAAGGTAATTTTAATAAGGAGGATGAGAGAAGTATAGATAGGAGTGCAGAATTCACCTCGAATGTAAGTATTCTAACCAGTTAAACACTTTAATATGGATATAAATCAAAAGAATTTTGTTAAGAAACCATCAGCAGGTCCGTCGGAGCTGCTGCCTTAGGAATGACCGGTGTGGCTTTTTATTTCTCGAAGAAAAAGGTTTGTACTACGCTATGTCGCGACAGCAGGTTGATGAAAGAAGAGACGCACTTATCGATTCGTAAATAAAGTTTATTTGCGCTTTTCAAGTCGTTCCGCCATTGCCTTTCGTGCTGCATACAGGTCTTCAACGTTACGTGAGAATGTGCTTACGTCAATTACCATTTTACTTACAATATCATCCGCAAAAGCTGTATCGCCCGCATTTTTCAACATCTGGATGTAATCGTAATCTTCTATGCCTTCACGCAAAAGTTCAAAACGTATGGAAGATACAGGCCCATTAACATCGGGCTGGTTTGTATATCTTTTTACATAATCGCCTGGATATAAAAATGAACCTTCACCATTGAGTACATATCCGTCGCTGCATAAATAGCCGGAAATAAATGTAACTGCATCAAGCCATGGATTAGGAGTTTCCGTCCAGAAGTTGGCAGCCCAGTAAAGAATGCCAGTCATTTTATAGCTCTCAGTGATCCAGGGAACCATCACCGGATCCATTGCAGGCGCATCAATAAAATAATTTGGTTGCGGATACATCTGGTCGCATGAAATGTACCACGTCATTTCTCCTCCTTTGCTCTGTTCAGTTTTGATTGCTTTTTTAACTTCACTTTCATTCAATGCATTTCCATGTATAGAAAAATTATTTACGTGGCCGGTAAGGTTTCCCCACTCAGGATCATCAGTTACAGGCGACTCAGTTGCCAAAAAAGGCACACCAGGAGCTGCTTCATGCACAAGCTTCGCCCATTCGCGTGTTTCATCATAATCTTCTTTTGTGTTCGGCTCATCTATTGGACTATTTATAACAAGAGCGTGCTTCCAGCCGTTTTTATCGAAATATGCTTTCAGCTGCGAGAGGTATGACTTTACCTTATCATTGAAAGCTTTAGAAAACTTTTTGTCTTTCATCTGTCGTGAAAGATCATTCGGTATCGCTTCCAGCAGCACTCGGTTACTTTTCAGTTTATTCAGATAGTAGTCGTAGCGGCTGTCATCAAATTTTACTTCCACTTTATCGCCGTTCAGGGTAACCTGCGGCGACAACTGGTCGTTGAACCAGGGTTCCATGCGGTGTTCATACAGGAAATCGTAGTACGTCTGTGTTAACTTATCCATTTCCGGAGAAGATGATTCCTTATGGTAAAACCCGGACATCCAGTTTTTGGAAATATTCATGTAGGTAACAAAACTGGTTTTTTCAGGAATAGAAAAACCGTAAACCCTGATATCAATGTTAAGTGTTTCAACTTTTTTGCCATCCCTGGTAACTGTAATGGTCCCGGAGTATATGCCCGCTGGTGTTTGTGCAGGTATCTTCACATCTACCCAAACCGGTCTGTTCTTTACTACTGAATATTGCGAAGCCATATTGAATGGCTCTTTAACAGGAGCAAGCGCATCGGGCCACGCTCCTTCCGCACCTACCGGACCGGATTTAGCATACAACATTATATAATGCTCGAGATAAAAATTTACCTGGGATTGCGGAATTGTTTTTCCGTTTTTAGAAGTAAGAGCAGAACCTGTAATAAAAAATCCACCTGGAGCTTTAGGCCTGCGACCCGGAGGAATAGGATTAGTGATTACCACCTGGAAAGGTACATGTTCGTTACCGGCACCAGCCACATTTATTTTCCTGTTTGTTTTTGACCACACAAGATTCGATGTTTCAATCTTATCCGTGGGGCGCACCTTTTGCTCTGCTGGAACAGCCCATACAGACAGGGTATCATTTGAACCTGCTGACACGTTTTCAGTATTAGCACCCGTTTTCTCCTGCGCAAATGACTTTATATGGAAAAGGCTCAAAGAAAGTATGCAACAAACAACAGCACTCACATTTATTTTAATTCTCATGGCTAAACAGTACAATTTGTTAGAAATAATTGACGAATAAAATCAATAGGGTAGCAATTCTATTGAAATTTTCAAAGCAACCGTCCCGCAAACGCTTGCGCTTATATGAGCTGCTGTACGCTTTCTGGAATAACTATTTAAGCGTTCTTCTCAACTCAAGATGAAAGATGGATTTGTTTTCAGGAGAAGTACCATGCATCACTGCAATGTAAACTTTATTGAAAGGCGCCAGGATTATTCCACCACCATATCCATAGTGCCATGTTTTTGAATCTTCACCTTTCAGCCACACTTTCCCCTGGTCCGCGAATGCCATGAAGCCTGCTTTCCCATTGAATAAAAAACTATGAAGATTAAAAAGATATTGAAGTTCATTGTTGTTATAATAAACGGTGTTTCCCCAGAATCGTTCTCGACGGTAACCTCTGAGTGTTCTCCCTCCTATCTGGTTCAACTGGTAAAATTCAGGATGGCCAGACACAGTCGCTACTCCGTTTTTAAAAGCGAAAATGAGTTGCCTGGAAAGAGGAAAATAAAAATGAAGCTCGCCAGCAGTGCTGACAAAATCAGCCGGCGTCTGAATATTTCTTGAATAAGTAGCTGCCGCAGTAAACCGGTAACCCTTTGCAGGAATTACAAGGTTATCTATTTTTTGAAGCCTTACAGACGTATTTAACCCGGCAAACTTTTTTGTTGTGAAATATTCTTTAACAAAGTTACCGTTTAGAAAATCTTTCATCAGGAAACGATCAGCATCATAAATAATTTTAACTGTTTGCAAAAACGGAGAAAAAGAAATACTACCCTGCTCACCGATTGTATGACTTAATCCTGCAGTGATATACCCATTTTCGCTTCTTACCCGGTAAAACTTTCTACTGCCTGTTGAGATTTTGGTTTCATTTCCTTCACCAAAAAAGTTTGTCACCTTAACCCAGTCATAATTTGCATTAAGCAGCAAACTCCAATTTCCAAGGAAATTATTCACGACGCCTTCGTATCCTGTTCTTAATGCATTTTGCGTGGGTGAATAATGAACATACATTTCATGCTTATTCGCGAATGGATACCGCCTCCATTTATACCTGAGGTTCCGGTATGCAATGCCGAAATATAAAATATGCTGCCCGCTGTAAAAAACAGATGGACTGATACCCTTCTTATTGTATGTGAAACCTTCATAATTATATTGATGAATAGCAGAATCACGTGAAAGATTTACATCCGGATTGCCCGAAGAGTTCAATTGCTGATCTGCATCGTCATAAACATGAAGTTTGCCATTACTTTTGATTTTATACTGATCATCCTGAATACCGCCAATGATGCGGACAGCAATTTTCGATTTGCCTGAAAGATTTACATTATATATGTCTTTGCCATTCCAGCCATATACCCTCACTTCTTTCGTTTCCTTTTCTTCGAACGTACGTTGATATGTAATGCTTTTTTTATTTCCTTCCTTATCAAGATCATATATGCTCACCGTAACACTACCCCTGTTTTCATCTGTAATATCAATCAATTCATTCTTATCTGAACCGGTGATTTCGATTTCATCTGATAAAAACCTGTAGTAATCTTCAGCAAACTCTGTAAGATGTTCCCTGCGTGATTTCAGATCATTAATCAGTTTTAAGCCAGAAAAGGAAAAGTCTTCCGGTGGCATTTGGTGAACAGCAAATGAAATTACTGAGTCAGTAAGTATGGACTGTAATTCTTTAGCGGTATTGATCCATTGCTGCAGCGTCATCCTGTTTGTCATGACGCGGTCGAGATTGCGCGCAGCAAAATTATACGTCTCAATATTTTTTATGGCAGGACCAAATGATTGCTGGTGACTGAGACCTGCGACAGATTTTACAAATTGCAGCAGTACTCCATCAAACTTTGTAAATGTCTGGTCTCGGTCGCGGGGGATAGGTTTATAAATTGTTACGTCATCGTTTTCCTTTTTGAAGCTTGCCCACCGCCACTGGTCTTCATGCCTGCCCCAGTCTCCTATAAACATATCGAAAAGCCTGGCGCGGATGAATTCATTCTGGTCAACCAGATTCTTATTATCATCATGCATCTTCTCAATCAACTTGTCTGTACTGATGATTTTTTTTGAGTTACCGAAGTTTGAAGCGGTTTCCCAATTTTCATCCGGACGCTGTTCAAGAACATATAAATTATTGGAGAAGTCCTTATTAAAAGTATCCAAAGCCTTTTGCTGCGGCAGAAAAACGTTCTTCGGCCATGTGTGAAATATGCCGGCTGCTTCAGCCATTGGCGCAACCATTACAGCAGCAAAAGGATGTGCAATTGAAACTTCGTCGTTGATAATGCTTTCTACAAAAGTTTCCCGGAAAACTTCAGGAAGTGCACCACCAAAGGTTTTATTGATACTGCGCAGCACATACTCCCTTTTATCTTTATCGTGCAATTTCAGGCTTTTTGTCTGACGGCTGCCACCACTTTCATAAGGTGTCAAGCCACCATTCGCAGTATCAAGAAAGATCTTATTTATGCGAACAGGAGTAGTCCATTCGTCACGGTAATGCTTTCCCCAGAGAAAATTATGGATGGATGACTTTTTATATTCAGGACCCGGAACTACCAGTACGGATGTACTGTCTTTTTGTTGTGAAAATACTCGTTGTACGCCAGGCACAATAAGGCTTAAAAATAAAGCCGTACCAGTATGTATCAGGTTTAATTTCATTGAGGGCCCTGGGTATTATGTATTTGCTGCAGGGGTGTAATATAAATGTCATGCAATTTTATAGCCACCCCGAATAATGTGTAACAACTTGATTCTTGTATCTTCATATACAATAACTTAAATCAGAGACCATCTGGATGCCGGCTAAAACTGACTGGGTAAAAGCTATTCAGCCTTTACTCAAAAAATATAAAGGAATAAAACATCCTCTGGAATATAAGAATACTTACCAGCTGGTGGTGATGGTAATACTTGCCGCACAGGATTCTGATAAGCACATTAACCAATTATCTGAAGAATTGTTCAAAGCAATTCCTGATATGAAAAAGCTGGCAAAGCATACAGCAGAAACGTTGATTCCGTACATCAAAAAAATACGTAACCACAGGAATAAAGCAAACTGGTTAGTAAAAATTGCTCAACAAGTGAAAACGGACAGCAAGATTCCAAAAAATCTTGATGAACTTACTGAATTACCAGGGATCGGAAGAAAATCGGCAAATGTTATCCTGCGTGAATCCGGATTACCGGCAGAAGGCATTATGGTCGACCTGCACACTGTGAGAGTTGCGCCACGACTGGGTATTGTAGATTCCACTGATCCTAAAAAGATAGAGCAGGAGCTGATGGAAATTCTTCCACAAAAATTCTGGGATGCAGGAATGGCATTGTCATTTCACGGCCGGGACATCTGCAGGCCAAAACCATTGTGCGAGATATGCTTAATGCGGCCCGTATGTGAATACTATAAAAAAGTGATTTCAAAGATTAAATAACAAACTGCTGCCTATGCCTTCTTTTTTGCGTATTTGTTTTCTGCTCTGTTTTACTGGACCTTCTTCAATTATTTTTTCACAGGCTGACGGTTGGCCAATTTTACAAAAACAATGGAAAGCATCATGGATACAGGTTCCTGGAGAACCTTCCACTGAATATGGCGTTTATCTTTTCCGTAAGCAATTTGATATTTCTACCGTGCCTTCTACTTATTTACTACACATTTCTGCTGATAACAGGTACAAACTATTTGTGAATGATACACTGGTTTCACTGGGTCCTGCACGCGGAGACATTACACACTGGAATTATGAAACTGCAGACATTGCTCCATTTTTACATGACGGACGAAACATTATTGCAGTAATAGTATGGAACGAAGCACAATGGCGCCCGGAAGCACAGATCTCTTACAGAACAGGATTGATCATTCAGGGGTCAACTGACGCAGAAAAGAATATCAATACAGACACCAGCTGGAAGTGCACGCGTGACAGTAGCTATCGGCCACTGCAAGTAAAAATCCCTAATACTTATTATGTGGCAGGGCCTGGCGAAGTAGTAAATATGCCTGTGCACCCGCATGATTGGAAAAAAACAGACTATAATGATGCCTCATGGAAAAATGCGGCGATCATTTTGCCCGGCAATCCGAAAAATATTATGGGCGCATTCGGCATTCCTGTTGGATGGCTGCTGGTCCCGTCATCCATACCTCAGATGGAGCTTACCACACAAAGGCTCAGTAAGGTAAGAGATTCAAAAGGTGTTACTGTTCCATCATCCTTTCCTGCAACCAGGTCTTCGTTCATTGTGCCCGCCAATACAAAAGCAACTATCCTGCTCGACCAGGGATATCTTACTAACGCTTATCCTACTATTACATTCAGTGGAGGCAAGGCAGCATCGGTATCCCTGGAATATGCGGAAACGCTTTATAAAAATTATCCGTCAAAAGGGAACCGTAACGAAACAGAAGCAAAACAATTCGTAGGTCGTAAAGACAGCATTATATCTGACGGCAACAGCAATCAGCAATACACACCATTAAACTGGAGAACATACCGGTATGTGCAGCTAAGTGTTGTTACGCGTGAGGAACCAATGATGATTGATGATCTTTACGGAACTTTTACCGGTTATCCATTTAAATACAATGCGGTTTTTGAAGCTGATGATCCGGAACTGAAACCTATTATGGAAACCGGATGGAGGACCGCACGGTTATGTGCATTTGAAACTTATATGGATTGTCCTTATTATGAACAGCTTCAATATATAGCTGATGCACGTATACAATGCATGATCTCACTTTACAACAGCGGAGACGACAGGCTCGTTAAAAATGCAATCAGGCTTATTGATCAGTCAAGGCAGCCTGAAGGTATTACATACAGCCGTCATCCTTCCTATTCACCTCAGTTCATTCCACCTTTCTCGTTATGGTATGTGGGCATGCTGCATGATTACTGGATGTATGGAAGTGATACCGCATTTGTAAAAAGTAAGCTGTCGGGAGCAAGACAGGTGCTTGAATATTTTCATTCTAACCAGCGCAGTGACGGATCGGTGGCGAATGTGCCTTACTGGATGTTTACAGACTGGGTGAATACAAGTGGATGGGTAGATGGTGCTGCACCGTCAGGAGCAGACAGCTCATCCTCGGTAATTGATCTTCAATTGCTGTTAGCATACCAGGCAGCAGCTGAAATAGAACAGAGGAGTGGAATAAAGGAATATGCAGCGCTTTACAAGAAATATGCTTCACAGCTGAAGAAAACGATCAGAAAAAAATACTGGGTGGCAACAAAAGGTTTATATGCCGACCGCATAGAAAAAGATTTGTATTCGCAACATGCAAACGCTCTTGCAATACTTACAGGTATTCTTTCAGGAAATGAAGCAACTTCTGTTGCTAAAAAAATCCTGTCTGATACCAGCCTTGCACCTGCTTCTATCTATTTTAAATATTACCTGCATAGCGCCCTTATTAAAGCTGGCTTGGGCAACAATTACATCAAATGGCTCGACGCATGGCGGGAAAATTTGAAAATGGGGCTCACCACATGGGCAGAAGATCCGGACATAGACAAAACGCGTTCAGATTGCCATGCCTGGGGATCAAGTCCTAATATTGAATTACTGAGGACAGTGCTCGGAATTGACAGCGATGCGCCGGGTTTTAATAAGATAAGGATCACACCTCATTTAGGAGCGCTTAATAATGCAAAAGGAGCAATGCCACATCCAAAAGGAACAATAGCCGTTGAATATGAAAAGAAAAATAAAAAATGGTTTGTTAACATTGAGATACCTGCACAGACAAGCGGCGCACTGGTATGGGCAGGCAAAAGCCATCAGTTGAAGGCAGGTAAAAATAAATTTAATTTTTAAAATCCATTTATGCAGGTCATTTTAGGTGCAATTCTTCACTTCATAGGAGGTTTTGCTTCAGGTAGTTTTTATGTACCGTTTAAAAAAGTAAAAAAATGGCATTGGGAAAGCTATTGGCTTGTTGGTGGTTTATTTTCATGGCTTATCATCCCACCACTTGCAGCATGGATAACAGTTCCCGGATTTTCCAAGATCCTTGGTGAAGCGTCATCATCAACATTCTGGTGGACGTACGCATGGGGAATATTGTGGGGCATTGGAGGATTGATGTATGGCCTGGGTATGCGTTACCTGGGACTTTCATTAGGTAACTCTGTATTATTAGGGTTTACTTCAGCGTTCGGTGCGCTGGTGCCATCCATTTATTACAATTTTGTAAATACTCCTGGCAAAACAACTTTCCATGATCTCGTCAGTACGTCATGGGGACGAATTGTATTTGCAGGAATAATCATCTGTCTTATCGGAATATTTATTTGCGGATATGCTGGCGTTTTAAAAGAAAAGGAATTACCCGAAGAGAAAAAGAAAGCAAGTGTAAAAGAGTTCAATCTTGTAAAGGGATTGATCGTTTGTATTATTTCAGGAATACTCAGCGCATGTTTCAATTATGGCATTGAAGCAGGAACGCCGATGGCAGATGTTGCAAATAGTATCTGGAAAGCTGCGCATCCCGATGAAACCACTGAATTTCTTTATCAGAATAATGTTACTTACATCGTTTTATTGTGGGGAGGATTAACAACTAATTTTATATGGTGCATGATCCTTAATTACCGCAACAGGTCATTTGCCGATTACAACAACAAAGCAACTCCGCTTGTGAATAATTACTTTTTTTCGGCTCTTGCGGGAACAATATGGTTCCTTCAATTCTTTTTTTATGGCATGGGCGAAAGCAAACTCGGCAATGGTGCCAGTTCATGGATACTTCATATGGCTTTTATTATTCTTGTCGCAAATATGTGGGGTTTCGCACTAAACGAATGGAAAGGTGTAAGCACCAAAACAAAAATCACCATCACCACAGGCATTGTTGCTATTTTAATTTCAGTTATACTTGTTGGCTATGGTAATGCATTAAAGTAAAACCACTATGATAATTGATAAAAGCGTTATTGAAAAGTACAACGAACCTGAACTGAAGGATCATGAAAGAAAATTCAGATTCATAACTGATAGCTTACAGGATACCGAAGGAGCGATAAAAAAATTAATTGATTTCCAGGTAGCCATACCAAGCTGGGCGCTTGGTAGCGGTGGAACAAGGTTTGGCAGATTTGCCGGAGCGGGTGAACCTGCAACGCTGCGTGAAAAAATTGAAGACGTTGGTCTGCTGCATGCACTTAACAGAGCAAGCGGTGCCATATCATTACATATTCCATGGGATATACCCGAAGATCCCTCTGCAGTAAAACAATTCGCGGCTCAACTGGGCATACGGTTCGATGCCGTAAATTCAAATACTTTCCAGGACCAGCAAAATCAACAGTTTAGTTACAAGTTTGGCTCAATGCAGCATGTGGATAAGACAGTAAGGCAACAGGCGATCGATCACAACCTTGAAGTAATTAAACACGGAGTTGACCTCGGTTCAAAGTCACTTACTGTCTGGTTGTCCGACGGATCATGTTTTCCTGGTCAGCTGAATTTTAAAAGAGCATTCCAGAATACGCTGGAGAGTTTGCATCAGGTTTATGACGCTCTCCCTTCAAACTGGAAAATGTTCGTTGAATACAAAGCCTTTGAACCAAACTTTTATTCGATGACGGTAGGCGACTGGGGTCAGTCGTACCTGTATGCATCCAAGCTGGGACCGAAAGCTTATACACTCGTGGATCTTGGTCATCATCTTGCACATGCAAACATTGAACAGATTGTTGCGTTATTGCTGATGGAAAAAAAGCTGGGCGGCTTTCATTTCAATGATTCGAAATATGGTGATGATGATCTGACTGTAGGCAGCATCAATCCTTACCAGTTGTTTTTAATTTTTAATGAGCTGGTTGGAGGAATGGATGAAAGAAAAATGAACCATGCAAGCGACCTAGGCTGGATGATAGATGCATCGCATAATATAAAAGACCCGCTTGAAGATTTATTGCAATCCGTTGAAGCCATTATGATTGCTTATGCGCAGTCATTACTCGTTGACCGCGCTTCGCTCAACAATGCGCAACTCAATAATGATGTCGCGCAGTGCCAGGAAATATTGCAGGGAGTTTACAGGACAGACGTACGTCCTTTGGTTGCTGAAGCACGATTAAGAAATGGAGGTGCGATAGAGCCGCTAAAAGCATTCAGAAAGATGAGCGCAAGGCAGGAATTAATTAAAATGAGAGGAGAAAAAAGCACCGCAACAGGATTGTAGCTACTCTTCGAAATTCATTTTATCAAGCATCATTGCTGCAACTTTTTTTATAAATGCCGGGGAGTAATGTAATCCGTCTATAAAAGGATAACCTTTTTCATCGTGAAGCAGGTCGCCCAGGAAAAAAAAATCATTATTGTTGGTTTGTTTTTTCACCATAGGGTAAATATTATTGAAACGTGTGTTGGTGTCCTTGAAGCAAATTGGATCTTTCTGCTGATTAGGATAATTATAAAATGGAGATGGCTGACAAAAAAAGTAGGGCTTTGCTGATACCATCTTAGCCATCATCCTGATGTTATTTAAATTCTCAAAGTAATTAAGAACAAGTTTGTCGTTGTATTGTGTTGCCGGAATATTTTTTGGATCGGCGAACATTGCTTCTGCAGTATCCACCAGTTGAAAATTTCCATTTGATTTCAATCCTTTATCAAACACCTGACGGAACACATACGAAAAGTAAGATTGCCTGTAGTAAGCTGCAGTAGCAAACCAGAAATCATTAATTCCATCCAGGAATACAATTATATCAGGTTTATGACCTTCAAAAATAAGGTTCGAAAATAATATCAGTTCCTGGAAGCTGTAATATGTTGGCGTACCATAATTATATACGCGGATCGACTTCCCATTGGGAAATTTTTGTTTGTATTGCTGAACAAACTGAGAAGGAATCGTTTCATGATCAAGTACATTGAAACCGAACATGGTTGAACCGCCAAAGAAATAAATAGTAATTGTGTCTCTGGAAGATGGATTGTAAAATGCTTCTGGCTGCGTTTTTCTGATGGCACCTTTCATGTGCATGTAAGCACCATTAAAATCCATGTTTCTGAATTCAACCCACGAATCCTGCACAAACCTGTTGCTTTTCATGGCCTCATCTGCGATTTTACCGTTTACCTCCCTCGATGAATCAGGCCGCGCCAGAATATGCGGTTCAACGTTAACCGGAAATTCATGCCGGGTAAAGAGGGCCTTTGTTGTTCGTATAATTTCAACAGTTGCAAGCTTGTAGGGTCCGTTTTTCTGATATAATACTACACTTAGTACGCCTTCCATCAGAAAGAGTACAACCATCAAAATAATGAAGGCCACAAATACTTTTGCACCGGTACCAGGCTTCCGTATAAATTTTTTTCCAGCTGTCATCGAAGGTCCTTTTTAACAGTACTTAAAATCAGCCTGGCCACTTTCTCGGAAAAAGCCGGGGTGTAATTTAAACCATCGGTGAAACCACTTGCTTTCTGATCAGCAGTCATGTTGCCCAGGAAATAAAAATTACCGGTTGAGTCGGAAGTTTTTTCAAGTTCACGATAGATCGATTCGAATCTTTTAAAGTTGCCTTTGTAAGATGTTCCGCTATAAGCGTTTTTATAAAATGGTACCGGCTCACAGAAGAAGTAACTTTTTATACCTGCATTTTTACAAAGCAACATGGCCATTTTGATGTTCTTCTTATACTTTTTAATCAGTTCATCATTATACTGACTTGCTGATATTGCGTCTGCATCATTATACAACTGGCTTGTTGAATCAAGGAAAGAATGTTTTCCGTTCTGAAACATTTTTCCTTCAAATGATTGTTGCAGCGCGTAAGAAAAATAAGGTTTGTCGTAATACAACATTCGTGACAGATAAAAATCGTTCAGGCCATCAAGAAAAATGACAATGTCGGGCCTTTTTCCTTCAAATAATAGTGACGACAGCAGCATAAGCTCCTGCTTACTGTAATAGTGAGATATGCCAAAGTTTTTAACAGCTACCGACCTGCCGGGGTTTCCTTCATTATACGCTTTAACGAATTGTGAAGGTATTGTTTCGTTATCGGCAAGGTTGTAACCATACATATTGTCACCGCCAAAAAAATAAATATTGATCGTGTTACTATCACCATTCTTTATTAACGCATCAGGCGTGCTCCTTCTTTCAAAACCATTTACATTCACATAGTCTGAATGATAGTTGGCCATTCTGAACATCACCCACGGTTCGTAGCTGTACTGGTCTGCTTCTTTTGATTCGTCGGCAATCTGTTTATTCACTTCTTCGCTTGCCCGTGGCCGTGCTGCACTGTGCATGGCATACATTTTTTGACCTGCGCCATTTTTAAAAAGTGATGCGGTATAATGAAGAATAGCGAGTTTGTCGGTTGTATATTTACGGAATAATATCATACTGGCAACCAATTCAAAAAGAATGGCAAGAAACAGGAAAATAACCAGCCAGTATTTAAATTCAGACCAGAGTTTCTTCATTGTGTAAGGCAAGGGGTTTGGGAAGGCCAGGTAATTTTAAATTTATAAATATATTTCTGCATATTGAACTTCTATAGTTTACTTAAAATAAAAAAACCTGTATATTTAATACTACGCCATAAGACAAAATGATCCAATTCATTTCAGATTAACCCACTTTCCTGCGTGTGCCTTAACCTTTGAAATAAACGATTTCTGCCGATGAAAATTTTGGGAATTTCTGCTTATTATCATGATTCTGCTGCTGCGATAATCATTGATGGTGAAATTGTTGCAGCCGCCCAGGAGGAAAGGTTCACACGCAAAAAATTCGATGCTTCATTCCCACGGAATGCTGTTAAATTTTGTCTTGATTATTCAGGCACTTCACTTAACAAACTCGATGCAATAGTTTTTTATGATAAGCCATTTCTGAAATTTGAAAGGCTGCTCGAAACGTACTACAACTTTTCACCACGCGGCATAAAGTCATTCATCACTTCTATGCCCGTTTGGATTAAAGAAAAGATATTCTTACGGAAAATAATCACTGATGAGTTTGATAAGATTGAAAAAATCGACATAAAAAAAGTAAAGATCCTGTTCCCCGAACATCATCTTTCTCATGCGGCCAGTACATTTTTTCCATCTCCTTTTCAGGAATCGGGAATACTTACCATTGATGCTGTAGGTGAATGGGCTACTGCCTCAATTTGCAAGGGCGAAGGGAACAGGATTACGATATTAAAACAATTGGATTTTCCTCATTCGCTAGGTCTCCTCTATTCCGCATTCACATATTTTCTTGGCTTTAAAGTTAATTCAGGCGAATACAAGCTGATGGGGCTGGCACCATACGGTATTCCCGGATCGGCGGAGGTTCAACATTATGTGGATGTAATTAAAAATAATCTCGTCGACCTCAAAGAAGATGGTTCACTCTTACTTAACCAGCATTTTTTCAATTATGCCGTCGGCCTTACAATGGTGAAAGAAGACAAATGGGAAAAGCTGTTCGGCTTTCCTGCAAGAAAAGGCGAAAGTAATCTGGAACAGCATCATTGCAATCTGGCGCTCGCTATTCAGCAGGTTACAGAAGAAGCTGTTCTCAACCTTGCATGTGAAACCAGGCGCCTTACAGGTTCATCAAATCTATGTATGGCCGGCGGAGTATCGCTCAATTGCGTAGCGAACGGTAAGCTGGATGACGCGGGTATTTTTAAAAATATATTTATTACTCCTGCCGCAGGCGATGCAGGAGGGGCATTAGGGGCCGCAAGCGCTGCATATCACATATACTTCGATCAACCAAGAAAGGCTCTTAATGGCCGCCTGGATCATCTCAGTGGCTCATTTCTCGGACCTGAGTATTCTGCACTCGACGTAAAAAGCCTGATAAGAAAATATGAAGCGGAGGCAACAGAATACGATGATGAGGACAGCATGAATGAATTAGTAGCTAAACTGATTGCTGATAGTGCCGTGATCGGATGGCACCAGGGCAGAATGGAATTCGGACCAAGGGCCCTCGGCGCACGCAGCATTATCGCTGATGCAAGGAACAGCACCATGCAAAAAAAACTCAACCTTAAAATAAAATACAGGGAAGGTTTCAGGCCATTTGCGCCGGTTGTTCTGGCCGAAGACGTTTCTGAATATTTTAACCAGGCAGCGCCTTCTCCGTACATGCTGCTCGTAAAACCCGTTAAAAAGAACCGCCAGATCCCCTATCCGGCGGATTACAGGCATATTGGTCTTCTGGATAAACTTTATTTCCTTCGCAGTGACATTCCTGCCGTTACCCATATTGATTATTCCGCGCGATTGCAAACAGTACATAAGGAAACGAATAAAAAGCTCTGGAACCTGTTGAATGCGTTCAAAAAGTTAACCGGGTATTCTGTGCTGGTGAATACAAGTTTCAATGTGCGTGGTGAACCGATAGTTAACACGCCAGAGGACGCCTACCGTTGTTTCATGAGAACAGACATGGATTACCTGGTGATCGGCGATTTTATTTTTGACAAGAAAAAGCAACCGCAATGGCAGGAAACACAAGACTGGCGATCTGAATTCGTTTTAGATTAAAATACTGCTATATGAATTTCTTAACTGAATTATGGAACTACATCACCAGCCGTAAGAAATGGTGGCTGGCGCCTGTAATTTTTATCCTTTTGCTGATAGGCATACTGATCATTTTTGCCGGCGGTTCGGCCATTGCTCCATTCATTTACACTCTTTTCTGATGAAAGATAAACACCTGGGCACCATGCTCGTTTTTGTTCTGGTGCTCATCATTTTATTTTTGAATTACCATAATGTAAAGCTGCTGTATGCGGCTTTGGTACTTGGCGCAATAGGCGTTTTGATTCCTGCATTAAGCAGAAAGATCCATGACGTATGGATGAAGTTTGCAGAACTGCTTGGACTGGTAATGAATAAAGTTATCCTCGGAATTGTATTTTATGTTTTTCTCTTCCCTGTGGCATTGATGAGCAGGCTGTTCAGAAAAAATCCTTTCAAAGTAAAAAAAGAAGCAAGCAGTTATTTTAGCGAGCGGAACTTCACCTACACAAAGAAAAGTCTTGAGCAATTGTGGTGATTAAGATTCTGAATTGAGGATAAATCTTTAAATTCAGAGTAAAATCTGCTTGCCATGACTTCAATAGATCCCGCTCACGTTAAAAATATCGTGCTGCTTGGTCACGCCGGCAGTGGAAAAACAACTCTCGCAGAATGCATGATTTTCGAAGCCGGCCTCACTACACGACGGGGCACCGTTGAAGAAAAAAATACCATAGCCGACTTTTACGAACTTGAACACGAAAGAGGCAACAGCGTTTTTTCGAAACTGCTCCACACAGAATGGAGAGGCTACAAAATCAACATCCTCGACACTCCCGGTTATGATGATTTTGTTGGAGAAGTACTTTCTGCTCTTCGTGTAGCAGACACAGGAGTAATGGTACTCAATGCAAGCTTCGGCGTTGAAGTTGGCAACGACATCATTTGGGAATACACAGAAAAATTCAAAACCCCGATGATCTTTGCAGTGAATAAAATAGACCAGGACAAAGCCGATTTCGATAAAACTGTTGCTCAGGCAAAAGATCATTTTGGAAGAAATGTTGTGGTTGTTCAATATCCCATGAACCAGGGACTTGAATTCAACTGTATAATAGATGTATTGCGGATGACGATGTACCGGTTTCCTCCAGATGGCGGAAAGCCGGATAAATCAGCGATACCTGATGCAGAAAAAAATAAAGCAGACAGGCTTCATAAAGAACTAATTGAGGCGATAGCAGAAAATGATGAAGGCCTGATGGAAAAATATTTTGATAAAGGAGAACTGGATGAAGATGAAATGAAAACAGGATTGAAAAAAGCAATGATCAACCACGACCTGTTTCCGGTTTTTTGTGTAAGTGCAAAAAAGAATATGGGCAGTGGACGTTTAATGGGATTTATTGATAATGTTTGTCCCAGCGCTAATGAAATGCCCCCGCAGAAAACCAGGTCCGGCAACCAGTTACTCTGTGATCCGAACGGCCCTGCCTGCATTTTCATTTATAAAACTATCAGTGAACCGCACATAGGTGAAACATCGTACTTTAAGGTTTATTCAGGAACAGTGCGTGCAGGAATGGAACTCGTAAATGAATCAAATGGTGTTACAGAAAAATTGAACCAGCTTTTTGTTGTGGAAGGTGAAAAGCGTTCGAATGTACAGGAATTGCAGGCCGGAGACATTGGCGCGACAATCAAGCTCAAGCACACGCATGTCAACAATACATTACATATCAGGGGGAAAAATTATGAGCTGGAGCCAATAGAATTCCCATCGTCACTTATGACGATCGCTATTGAATCAACACAGAAAGGTGATGAAGAAAAACTTTCGCTTGCGCTTCACCAGGTGCAGGAAGAAGATCCTACAGTGAAAGTTGAAGTGTCGCAGGAATTGAAGCAAACCCTGATACACTGTCAGGGTGAACTGCATTTATCCGTTATCAAATGGAAGCTGGAGCATATTGCAAAGAATCTGCATGTAAAGTTCTCAAAGCCAAGAATTCCATATCGCGAAACAATCAGGAAATCGGTTCAGTCGAACTACCGGCATAAAAAACAATCCGGCGGAGCAGGCCAGTTTGGCGAAGTGTACATGCAGGTAGAACCTTATTATGAAGGCATGCCAGATCCAAAAGGACTTAATATACGCGGTCGTGATGAATACAAATTGGATTGGGGTGGAAAGCTTGTATTTCTTAATTGTATTGTTGGGGGCGCAATCGATACAAGATTTCTTCCCTCGATATTAAAAGGTGTGATGGAAAAAATGCATGAAGGGCCGTTAACAGGCTCTCATGTCAGAGATGTACGTGTAAGTGTTTATGATGGTAAAATGCACGCAGTCGATTCAAACGATATATCATTTAAAATTGCAGGCCTCATGGCCTTTAAACAGGCGTTTCAACAGGCGGATCCGCAGATACTTGAGCCTTATTACCAGCTGACTGTACTGTGTCCGGATGATCTTACAGGCGGAATTATCAGTGATCTTCAAACGCGAAGAGGTGTAATTGAAGGCATGGATACAGAAGGACACTTCACAAAAATAACTGCAAGGGTTCCGCTCGCAGAGATGCAGGATTATTCATCTTCACTGCGGTCAATTACACAGGGACGTGCCAAGTTCAGGTTAGAATTTGCGGAATATGCGTCCGCTCCGTTTGAAATACAACGAAGGCTGATAGATGAATACCATAAATCTGCAAAGGAAGAGCTCGTGTCTTAACGGAAGATCTGCACCAACAGAAAAATATCGCTTGACAAAAATCTCATCCAGGAACATAACCGTAAATATAATTTTCACTTAAAGTATAACGGAGCCATTTGCAATGATTTACGTAACTTAAAAGAGATGCTCTCACGGAAAGCATATTCCCCTTACTTTTTAATGATTTTATTTTTGATGCAATGCACAAAACCCGCGATCCATTTTTTACGTCTATTATGTTGCTTTCACCCGACAGCAGGGAATTATTCGGGTGCAGCAGGATCAATGGAAAACCTATCCTGTCCGCTTGCAGTTGCTTCAGGATCGCTGGGAGCATGTTCTATTACCTGTATATAATGACACTGAAGTCTACAGGTTTCAAATTACCGGCAACAGGCGAATCAAACTGCAGGTTTTTTAAGTTTGAGCATCATTTTGGATAGTGTAGAAGTAAGAGTAGGCCATAACATGGCAGTTGATTTTAAGGTAAAAGATGCAATTGGAAAATGTTTGCCGGATATCCGATGGGATTTTCGACGGGCATTTTACCCACTGACAGTTGATTTATGAAAAAGAGATATTTTTTGCTCGCATTAATGGTTGCAGTACATTTTTTAGGATGTACAAAAACCATACACGACAGGCGTAGCCGTTCAACAGTAACACCAGAAAGCAGGGAATATTTTGGTTGCCGTGTAAACGGTGCAGACTTCGTATCTGAGGCCAGTGCAGGAAACGTTTCAGGATTTTGCTACTACCAGATAAAATATGAGAAAACCGCAGGACGCATTTTTCAGGTCTTTTCAGATAAATTCGAATCAACCTGTAAAAATTCAACTGTAGGTATTACACTTGATAGCGTAGACCTGGTAGAAGGAAAAAGATATGACCTCGGAGCTAAAGGAGAGAAAAAAAACTATGGAACTTTTTTTCTTGTTCCCGACTGTTCACAGGACCGGATAGAACTTAATACCACTGACGGAATGAACAATTATATCATCATTAAGAAATTTGACCGTGATAAAAAGGTTGTTACAGGTATATTTAATTTTACGGTTAATGATGAGTTTGGCCACCTTTACCAGATCACAGATGGCATCTTCGACCGCCATTTTCAGGATTAAGCAACGCCAGTTACCTCCATTATGAAATATCGTTCAAAAAAGTTATCTTGACTTAGCGTACCGGATACTACTCCCCT
Source organism: Flavitalea sp. (assembly GCA_035525775.1). Classification (GTDB taxonomy): domain Bacteria; phylum Bacteroidota; class Bacteroidia; order Chitinophagales; family Chitinophagaceae; genus Flavitalea. The sequence goes on along the minus strand of DATLDR010000241.1, from coordinate 29,191 downwards.
AACAAATCCCCTCAAATCCAATATTTCATTTGCCTGTTTTTTTATCCAGACAGGAATTGGTCTATACGCTCTACTTTATGAAAAAAAGGCACTATACCCTGCTTTTCTTTTTGATGATTGCACATCTTGTGCAGGCACAGAGACAATGGACATGGGTGGAAGGGAATAAAAGACCCGACATCAATGGCACCTATGGATCATTGGGAATATCTGCCCCTTCAATTTTCCCTGGCAGCAGAATGGGTTCATGCACCTGGAAAGATAAAAACGGCAACTTCTGGCTTTTTGGCGGACGCGGCAATTCAGCATCGTCAACCGGTTTACTAAATGATATGTGGAAATACGACCCATCCATTAAACAATGGACATGGGTTAATGGTGAGCCTAATGTAAATTCACCCGGTCAATATGGTATTCTGGGTCTTCCATTCTTCCAGCATCCCGGCGCCCGCGAAAATGCTGTATCATGGACTGATCCAAACGGAAACTTCTGGATGTTCGGGGGTTCAGGATATTCGTCTGACCAGTCAGAAACCGGTTTCCTGAACGACCTGTGGATATATTCTACATTATCAAACAGCTGGACCTGGGTCGGCGGCACAAATAAATTAAACCAGGAAGGCAGATATGGAGGAAGAAGTGATCCTTCCAAAACAAATTATCCGGGTGGCAGGTTCCTGTCTGCGGGGTGGACAGATCATGATGGAAACTTGTGGCTTTTCGGTGGTTTTGGCTACGCAGAAAATGACAATGGAGCATTGAACGATCTGTGGAGATATTCACCAGCAACGGAAGAATGGACTTGGATGAAAGGTGAAAAATCAAATCACCCTGATGCACACTATGGACGAAAGGGTGATTTTACAAATGGTAATACACCAGGTGGCCGGCAGGCTGTTGCAGTATGGAAAGATCATGATGGTAATTTCTGGTTATACGGCGGTGAAAATTCTACTGCACTTTATTGCGATCTGTGGGTTTACAAAGTCGAAAACAATCAATGGGCATGGATGAGTGGTACAGACATCAGTAATGAATTACCGGTTTTTGAAAATATTAATGTGCCCACGCGTACTGGTCACCCTGGTTCAAGAACCTTAGCCACAGGATGGGTTGATCCGGCCGGAGATCTTTGGTTATTTGGAGGAAAAGGTTATGGGGGAAATACCGGCGCACGTTCTCTGAACAATCTCTGGAAATATTCAATCAGTGATAACGACTGGACACTCATTAAAGGTGAAATAACTGAAGATCCTGTTGTTGTTTTTGGCAACAAAGGAGTGGCTGACAATAACAACAAACCAGGTGGAACAAATAACGCATCAGCATGGACAGCAGATGATGGCATCTTCTGGTTATCCGGCGGCCGTTCAGATGAAGGTTATCTGAACCAGGTATGGACGTTTAGCCCCTGCGAGAGTGGTAATATTACTCCTTCCGCTGCAGGCATCTGCGAAGGCAGCTCTCAGGAACTTACTGCAAATGGAGGAACATCCTATGAATGGAGACTCAATAATGAGGTAATAGCAGGCCAGACGAATGCAAAGATCATGGCTACAGAGCCCGGAACATACAGTGTGATCATAAAAAATGGTGCGTGCTCAGCGAATGCATATAATACGGCTGAGATAAATAGAACCACAGCACCTGTTGGAAGTATTTCTCCACAAGAAGCATCTGTCTGTCAGGGTGGTACACAAATATTAACAGCCACAGGTGGAACTTCTTATGAATGGAAAAGAAATGGCATAACCATCCCGGGAAAAAATGAAGCAACTCTTACAGTAGAGGAAGCAGGCACCTATAGTGCAATTATTACTAATGGCAGTTGCAGCGGGCCAGCATCAAATACTTCAGTGATTACGCAGGAGTCAACCCCTGCAGGAAGTATCACTCCCGTCAGTGCATCACTGTGTGGACAGAATGAACAAATATTAACAGCAACCGGTGGCACATCATATGAATGGATGAGGGATGGTGAAAAAATAAATGGCGAAACAGGGCCAACCATTAAGGTTACTACTGCAGGTATCTATAGTGTGATCATCAGGGGTGGTGTTTGCAGTGGTCCGGCAGCGAATACCACGCAGGTAACTGATGCAGAAACTAACGGTATTCGATATGCGGATATATATGCCACACCAAATGTTCCTATACGGCTGAATGCAAGAATTGCAGGAACTCATTTTGAATGGACACCCGCTACAGGATTAGACGATCCTTCATCAGCAACGCCTACAGCAACACTGGCACGGGACCAGGTTTATCTTATCTATATTAGTTCCACAGAGGGATGTGCTGTCGTGGATACGCAACTCGTGAAAGTGAGCACCGGCAATACGGTTAAAGTGTATGTGCCAACAGCATTTACACCCAATGGAAACAATATAAACGACCGTTTGCGTCCATTGGGAAATATTCGCAGGATTGATTACTTCAGGGTATTCAACAGGTGGGGCAATATGGTTTTTCAGACCAACATTATAGGTGATGGATGGGATGGAAAATTCAAAGGCGCGGCACAGGTGCCCGATACGTACACCTGGATTCTGACAGGACAGACAGCAGATGGCCTGGTAATAAAATTATCTGGCAAAGCCCTACTGATCAGATGATTTATTTTTGACCAACTTGGAAAAGTCGCTGTACAGCGATTCATTCTCGATCTTGCCTGCGGAATTGAACCGGTCGAACTGAACAAAATCATTTTCCAGCACTTCCCCTGTTTTTGTGATTTACCGCCAATCATTCCTACATCCGTATAAACAAATTGATGAGCAAGGCAGCGGTTATTATAAGCAATCCGAAAAACTCCCTGGTTTTTTCAATATAGGGCCTGGTGGCCTGCATGGTCTGTGCTATATGCTGTGCATTATATTTCGTAATCCAGTCACGCACACCGTCTTTCACAAAGAAAAGCACCAATGCATATATCAGATAAAATGAAACTGCAAGGATCGAAATCACCGGATAAAAATATTTGAATGCCGCCAGACCACAAAGAATTGCCGCAACCATGTAAATCGGTACCCATAACCACGAATCTTTGTCATTCAGATTGAACCACGCAAATACAACAAATGCCACAAAAAAAATTACATTTAAAAAAGATAATGTGGTCGACATAAATAAAAAACTTATTTGTTTTTATTTCTTAAAATGTGGCGCCTCAGCAAAAAATGTTCCAGATCGCTTCTCTTTTCAACTTGTTGATGCAATGTTTGTTTATCATTTCCTGTCAATCAAAATAATGCTGCTTACATCTTTCGTACGGCCCCTGGCGGCTGCCTTTTTATATACAACGGATAAATACTTGCAAAAACGAGCGCATATACTTTTTCCTTCTTCATTTTCGTTTGCGTGTTAAAAGGATTGCCGAGCTTTTTTGCTTTGTTCCCTCGAATCTTATTTCGTACCTGTTATCTCCATCCAGCACAATTAATAATCCTGTATTGGGTGGAATGCTTCCAAGATTTTCAGCATACATAACTAATAATAATGAATCTCCAAGATCAGGTGTCAGGTGAATTACCGATACAATCGGCTTTCCCGCTAATCTCTGACGCGCGGCAATCACTCTACCATTCAATACCACACTTACCGTATCGCCATCAATTACGCCATGGTCATACAACTTAAGTATGAGGCTGTCCGATGTAAAGAAAACATTTTGGATAACCTCTGTTTTTCTCGACGCCAGCTCTGCTGCTGCCTTAACGGTATCAGGCACCCTCATTTTATTTTCAGCAGCAACAACTACTGCCGGTGCCGGTGGGGCTATTTCCTTTTTTGGCTTGACAGCAGGCGGTCTTTTTTTTCGTGAAGATTTTTCTGGTTTGTCTGAAGCGGCAGCGATATCTTTTTTGATTTCCACCTTCACGGGTGATTTTTCCGGTGTCATAAACCGCAGGGTATTCATCAGATCCATTTCTTCCAATGTGCTGATCAGCTTTGTTACCTGGGGTGTATGTAGTTTTTGCAGTGTAATTGTACCGGTAAACGGATTATTTTGTTCCCTGAAATCGAGCGACCGCGTGCGAAAGATTCCTTTTAATGTCATCACAGTATCATGAACCCTATAAAGCAATTCACCAAGAAGCTTTAACCGCCTCGAAGTAGGCATATAGTTATTATAAATCAGCTTATCGTCTTCAATGAAAATACTTCCATGTTTATTTTTCAGACGGATTGCTTTGATACCAACATTTTCAATTCCATCAATATTAAAAATAGTGAGAGAGTAGCCGGTTAACTTACCATCTTCGTTGCTGATCACAACTTCGTATGGCAGATCACTGCCGTTCGTTTGAAGCAGACCGGTCCAGATGCCCGTCAAATCCTGGGAAAGAATTTGCAATGGCAGTAACACTAGTACTAACAATACTCTCATTGTATTTTTTATGTAATCAAGGAGCAGCGATCAATCGCAATTGTAAATGTTTGTATAGTAATATACAAAATACAAAGAGATTAAAAGTCATTGTCTTGTGCAGTTCTGTTGTTTGGCACAGCAGATTGCCGTGATGGGCAATATTGGCTCATGCTGCGCGCAATGATGATGTGTCCCCTAGACGATTGTTCTGTGTTATTCATTAAGCCTGATCTATTTCTATCGCCACGCGGTTTGCGGAACGTGTGGCTGCTTCCTGGCCCTTACTTAGATTATCCGCATAGGCCCCTGCAAAATGAATGCGTCCAACGGGCGTCATTACATGTGGCCAAAATTTATTCAGAGTGCCCATTGGAAAATTCACCCTCTCACAATTTGGCGAATACTGGTCCTTCGTCCAATCCTTTACCAAAACCTGTTCGATGGTATCGTGCCTGCCGGGGTACGCTTCACGGAAAGCTGCAAGTGCACGTTGGGGCGAAACACCACCCGGCCCGTCTGCCAGTAAAACAATCCGATGTGTATCTACCTCATCTGCCACCTGCCATATTAATGATATTTCCGGATGGTCAAATTCCATATTAATGCTTTTGAATCCGTCCTGGATCCAGAATTTACTGCTTGCCTGAAATATAAAATGCGAATAAGAATCATAGGTAAGGTTATCAACCACATATTTTTTTTCGGGGGGAAACAATGGTTTAACCGGAATTTTGCGGAACGCTGATATCGGAAGGCAACTGGCCAGGTAATCTGCTTTTATTTCTACTTCCTTTCCATTTTCTTTATACATGACAGCTACATAATCAGATGTATGTTCAATTGAAGTGATCGGACAATTTAATTTTACGCGTCCACCGAGCCGTTTGGCGAAAGCATCCGGCAACTGCTGATTTCCACCTTTCAGGCGAAAACAATTATTGTTGCGTACTGGCATGCCTCGAAACTGAAGTATCGCAGCCTGCCAAACCCTGAATAATGCCGATGTACCATTTCCCCCAAGAAGTCGCAGAGCTGCCGGCGATGCACCTTCCTTTTTATAGATCTCTGAAACTGGCACTGTATCCAGATCATCGTATCCAATACCGAATGGCTGGTATTCATCTTTAAATTTGTTCAAGTAAGGTTGCAAAAAAAGGGTGGAAAGTTCCCAATACGAATATTGACGTATAAATTTAATTTCGCGGTCATTGATTCCTAAATTTTTAAGCACAGCCGGATCAGTAAGCATTTCATCGGTATAAATCTTTTTATCAATTACATGCATCGCGTTTAATCGCCTGGGATAAGGAAGTACAGTGAGGTTAAACTCTTTAGTATACTCCCAGTATCTTTCATATCCGGGTTTAATAAAATGTTCAGCACCACCATCAGCATATAATCCATCAGATAAACCATCCCTCACTGTATATACATGTCCCCCGTGCCTCCCTGAAGCTTCAAGAACGGTTACATCATGTCCCTTTTTCATCAATTCATATGCGCAACATAATCCTGCAATTCCGGCGCCCGCCACAATAACTTTTTTCGACTTTTTTATTTCAACATGTTTCATTCATCCAAATTTTCAGAATGTTCATAAGCTAAATTGTAATTGGAATACCAAGGTCGCGACCACCATTATCAAACTTCGATTTTATTAATTTTCGATGATTTTTCACCGCGACAGGAAAAACATCTTTTATAAAATCAATTCTAAAAACGACTCCTGAAATTAATTAATTCATATAACGACCATCATAGAACGTGAGCCTGTATTCTGGTTATTGCCCTACTGGATAGGGAGATACCTGAAAATTATAGAGTGATCAGCATTTCCAGTATTGCGCCATCTTCTTTCTTACAAAATCAACACTTCTTTTAAGTTGCTGCATCCCTTCTGTTCCATCTTCAATGCTGATCCAACCGTCAAATCCAACACGGCTCAGCTCTGCAAATATCGCATCATAATCATTCAGGCCTTTTCCGATTTCGCCATGGCTCAGTCTTTTTGCATAGCCTGTAATTCCACCTTCTTCTTTTTTCAGGTCATCGATCGTGCCTTCTTTCAGGAACCGGTCACTCGCATGCATGGTCACCACTCTTGATGAAACTTTGTATAATAACTCCAGCGGATCTTCACCAGCAAGAAAAGTATTTGAAGGATCATAGTTCACACCAAAATTCGGGTCGGTTACTTTATCAAGTAACTTGCAGAACACTTCCATTTTTTGAGCAAATTCAGGATATTCCCAAAAATCATCCTTGTAATGATTTTCAAGAATAAGGGTAACGCCATTTTCTTTTGCAAAAGGCAAACATTGTTGAATGCAGTCTGCGGCAAATGCTACGCCCTCATCTTCTGAAAGCTCCGGCCTCCGTTGTCCTGAAAGAACCCTGCAAAAAGATCCTCCAAGTATTTTTGTCATACCGATCCAACGTTTTTGCTTTTCTATTTGCGTTGCCCTGTAAGATGCATCAGGATGAGTAAAGTCAGGCGAACAGCACATCATAGGTATCGTTTTTTTATATGCCTCTACCTGCATGCGAAATTTTTTCCAGTTGCTCTCTTCCTGCATTTCCAGGAAACCGGCGTACCATTCCAGCCCGTCAATATCGAGTTCTACGGCTAATTCTATCCACTCGGAAACGGTCATTGTTCCATCTTTACAAAGTGCCTGCATAAATGCTTTTGGAAAGACTGCAAGTTTTGGCATCATGTTATTTTATAAAGGAATATTCTTTGATGGATTGCGCCCGATAAAAGGGTATTGTTCTACATCCATCACCTGCCCGCTGAATGGTCCGCTTTCGTCAGCAAGGAAATATACAGCTGCGGATGCTATTTCCGATGGAGAGAAAATGCGGCCTGCAGGCGCAAACATCCGGGGAATGGATTTGTACCAGTCTGCCTCAAGACCCTGTTCGCGTTTGCGGTTACTTTCAGTTTCAGTAAGCACCCAGCCAGGGTTGATCTGATTAACACGCACTCCTTCTTCACGGAAAAGCGTGTCACCAAGATTTCTTGTCATGGTCATTAATGCACCTTTTGAAATACTGTAAGCCAGTAAATTGGATTCGCCGCAATATGCATTTACAGAGCCGATGTTAAGTACAGATCCCTTTGTTGTTACAAGATGTGGCAATGCTGCCTTTATCAGGTTTAATGGAGCCAGTGTATTTACCTCCAGCACCTTTCTGAAATAATCTGGTTCTGTTGTGCGAATATTTGAAGAGGTTACCCATGCGGCATTGTTTACGACCGCGTCTAACTGCTGAAAATGATTAATGGCTAGTTGCACCAGCCTTTGAGGTGCGCCTTCATTCGTAATGTCTTCGATATGCAATATTGCATTGGCACTTCCCAACATCTCCACCACCTCTTCTCCAAGATCTTTTTCCAGTCCGTGTACAATCACTTTTGCGCCTTCCGCCACACAACTTATTGCTATCGCTTTGCCAATACCTGTGCAGCTTCCCGTAATGATGATCACCTTCTTCTTTAATCGCATGATCATACAGGTTTTAAAATACTTTTTACAACTTCACCGTTATACATTTTTTTAAATGCTTCGTGCCATTCGGAGATTGGCCATATGCCTCCTATGATTGGGCGAACATCCAGCTGACCGCTGGCCAGTAATATCAACACTCTTTCCCACATCGGCCAGTTGTGGCTGAAACTTCCCTGCAGCGTAATATTTTTTTGAACAAGGGGGTCGAGTGAAAAGTCAAGCGGCTGTGGTCCCCATCCTACTTTGGTGATCTTTCCGTTAGGACGAACAAGTTTTAAGGCTGTGCTGAGCGTTTTACTGTTCCCTGCCGCGTCTATCACGCAATCAGCGCCCAGGCCGTCGCGTTCACGCGCCCATTTCGTTGCATCCCCTATAATTCCTGTGCAGCCATATTGCCTGGCAATTTCTACCCTGCCACTGTCCGTTTCCAATCCTACAACAGCTACTTGTGCGCCCCTGAGCCTTGCCATTGCCGCGCATAAAATACCGATTGTTCCTGGACCTATTATAATCACTCGGTCACCAGGTTTCAGCGATGTATTTTCAACTACTGCACTATACGCCACACAACAGGGTTCAGTAAGGCATGCCTGGTCAAAACTTAAATGATCCGGAACTTTGTGCAGGCATCTTGCAGGCACCTTTACGTATTTTGTCATAGCGCCGTTCACACCGTACCCAAAGCCTTTACGGGTTGGATCGAGATTGTATAAACCCACTTTAGACATGGGGTTATTAAGATCAATTATAGCAGCAGTTTCACTCACCACGCGGTCACCTTCTTTCCATTCAGAAACATTGTTTCCAGTCTCTGCGATCACACCTCCGAATTCATGTCCCAGCACCACAGGATAATTCACCGGCCAGCTGTGATCTGATGTCCATTGATGGAGGTCGCTGCCACAAACACCAACACTTGCCACCTCAAGCAACACGTCATCCGGCCCGATCTGGGGACGATCAATTTCCCTGATCTCTACCGACCATTTATCGCGTGAATAATTTACTACTGCTGCAGAGCGCATGAGAAATTATTTTAAAGTTGACAGCTGTGGATTTTTTCGCAGATCATTCTCAACGAACTTTCCAGGTCACCTCCTGCAGTTTTAAAATGGTCGGCATCTATCGTTAATGGTGCTCCAAGAACAACCAGGGGCGCACCGTAAGCAGGACACTGGATCGCCTGTTCAAGGCTTAATCCACCTACTGCCTGTACTGGGATGCTCACTGAATTCACTACTTCTTTAAGCTGGTCGAGAGGACTTGGCATTCTCTCACCACGTGCCGCAATACCCCGGCGTTCATCGTAGCCAATGTGGTGAATGACATAGTCGCACCCGAGCGCCTCCAACCACATCGCAGCCTGCACCATATCATCACAGCCGAGATTGTCACCCATAACCTTTATCCCGAAATCTTTGCCTGCCTTTACCACACATCGTATCGTTTCTTCATGAGCACGGGCCATCACCACAACGTGAGTTGCACCAGCTTTGGCCATCATCTCCGCTTCCAGGTATCCACCATCCATTGTTTTCAGGTCGGCCACTATCGGAACTCCAGGAAAGGCAGCTCGTAATTTTTTTACTCCATGCAAACCTTCTGCAAGAATTAGCGGAGTACCGGCTTCGAGCCAGTCTACGCCTGCACGCATAGCTATAGCTGCGGTTTCCAGAGCTTCATCAATATTGGTCAGATCAAGTGAAATCTGAATGATAGGTTCCATCCCGATAATTTTAAAAGCTGCATATGCCCCCTTTAAATATCCCGAATTTTATTTGAATTCTGAAGTCATCAAACAGCTTATCCGGATAACGTATATCTCACTCTTTGATTTAGTGTTCAAGACGAAATACACTTATAGTTCAGAATAAGGCAACATTAGTTAGTTTTCGACCGGGTGAATTTATTATCTGTAAGATATTTTGTTTCTAACAGGTTTATTTATCCCATGCTGGTAATGAAACGCTTGTTTGGTAGTTGGAATAATTATAAAGTTGGTTTGTGACAGGTTTGTAAAGTCTACCGGGTTGAGGATTATTTTTTTGAGTATAGATCCATATCGAATAGGGATCCCAAACGATAATTTCATCCCGACTGTCACCCGTAACATTCAGTACGGCATTACACATATCAGGATGTCCGTCATCGGGAAAGTCCAACACTTTCCTACCCCAACCATCGAATATACCCCCTTCATCAACGTTTGCATTGTGAACAAAAAACTCCTCCGATTTTCCTGTCCAGTTTAATGGCAGTAACATACTTCCATATTGATTGGGTTCGAAATCATAATAAATATTACCATTCGCATCATAATAATGAATGATTCCCTGATTTCCCCAAAAATTTATTGAAATAGTTTCGAGACCTGGTAAATCATCCCTGAAATTTGCCACTACAGGGTTCTGCACATGGCCTATGTAGTGATGTTTTAAAATCTCCCCCTTCAGATTAACAAACAACATACCTTCATCACTGGCAGCACATAAGATAACAGGATCTGATTTTTCCTGATATTTCACCACCGCAACTCCATCAGCATGATCATCCAATTCATTTTCATGAGTCCAGATGGTACTTCCATCGTCATCTAACATAGAATAACCAATCATGAGTTCATCCTTACCATCATTATCTATATCATAAGCATATGGATAATGACCGGTGTTTAGTTTCCTGTACCAAAGTATATTTAACTGGTCGTCCAACGCCCAAACGCGGTCATACCTGTCTTTTAAAATAATATCCCTGTCATATCCATTTCCGCGCAAATCACAAAAGTACAGACAGTCACCTAATATATTTCCGAACATGTTCCGTGTGGCCGCACTTATAACTTTCTGATCAGTAACTGCTGGTGTTGATTTTTTATATTTAATCTTACCGGTCGCCCCATCTGCTACAATAATCTCCCGGTTCATACAATAAATCACTTCTGTTTTTCCATCATTATCCAAATCATGGATTTGAAAGGCAACATCACTCGTCAAATAAGTTTTCCATGGATCTGGAGTTCCTGTCTGCCAAAGTATTTTACCATCAAAGGTCATGGCAGTCATACAACTTAATTCACTATTTCCGTCCTGAGGACCATGATTCATTACTTGTCCGATCAAAACATCTATTTGTCCATCATTATTCAAATCGCCGAAACGCAGGTTTCTGCCTACACCAAAATCAGAAGTATTTATTTTTTTCCAGACTTTCATCTCCGGTATAGAGTCCCTTATTTTGCTTAATTCACCGGCATATTTTTCTCTGGATATTTTGATTCTTTCCCATTCAGCAGCAGATGTTTTAACTTCAACCAGATGATATTTTGTAGGCACATCTGCCATCAAACCGATTTTACCTTTCGTATATGTGCTGTCATCAGCAGATATCGTTACGCCTTTTACTTTACAGGATAACTGAGAACCATTTACCTCAACCAAAATAGTGAGTAATTCATTTTCTTCCCATTTCAAATATGCACGTTTCAGTATCTCTTCATAAGGTTTATGAAATGAGGTTTCATGTTTAACCATTTTTAAGATCAGGGAATCTCCTGAAACACCTGCGAAATAATAGCATCTATCATTGCGATATCGGAACACTATACCACTCTGTAAGTTTTTCGACTCAGGAGTAAATTGCACTTTTGCAACATAATCTTGCCAATCCTGCTCTCCGGCAATTACCATCGGGTGAGCATAGCTGTTAAGTTGGTTTTTAAACACCTGCACCATTTCGCGATCATTCCCTTCCTGCCTGATCTGCCATGCGCGTTTAAAATCAGACTCCCAGGTAAAGGTGGAAACGGCCCATTGCGACCGTGGAGCCGCTTCATGTAAATAATGATACTCAGTATGAGCGCCTACATCAACTGAATACGGTCCACGCCGGATTGAACTAAAATCATCGAATAAAAGTACTTTGGTCAATTTTGTCGGGGCCTCGCATCCGGTTAAAAAAACAATAAGAACAATTAACATATTTACTTTACTCATAAATTACTTTTTCCAATCCCATACAATATCATTATTATTCCTGATACCTTTTTTGGGAAATGGATGCTTTTCATCAAATGTATAAAGAGCTTCAAGTTTCTCAATGACAATACCATTTTCCTTAAGCGTTCCATCAGTATTCATAGCTTTTGAAAGATCAAGACCCAGATGTTTGGCCAGAAATGGATAAACAGCAGCCCGCTTATTAGAATCATAACCGTGCTGATCATGCGGAAGGTGTGCATTTTCTACCATTTCGGATTTGTTAAAAAGCCCATAAACGTATTTGATAAAAGGGTACTCAACCACTGGCGTACTTTCAGTTGCATCTGTACCAACAGAAACCAGTAAGAGCGGTTTGGGGGCCATACATGCGGCAATTTCAACGTTATTTGTTTTGAATCCGTTTTTTTCGCGAATGGGCATTCCCAGTTCGCAGATGCATCCTCCTAAATGACGATATGAAACCATTACAACAGGAACGGAAACATAAAGTCGGGGATCCACTGCTCCGAGAAGAAAAGTTTGTGTGCCTCCTCCTGATGCGCCAGTACATGCAATTCGCTCCGGATCGACACCCATTGAAATCATGAAATCAACGGCGCGAATACTATTCCATATCTGAAGTTTCATAGTTTCCGGATGTTCATGTTTCCAGCCGAAATCTGCCATCTGTCCATACCCAACCATATCATACGAGAAAACCATGGCGCCCATTCTTGCTATTGCAGCACAACGTTTTTGAACATCAGGACGATATCGCCCATAATCATCTTTGTTTGGCCAATGTCCATGAGGACTTATTACTCCAGCGATTCGACTGTTCACTTTAGTTGGACTATATAAACTTCCTGTTACATACACGCCCGGCAGGCTTTCAAACGCCACATTTGTAACCTGATAACCATCGAATACCCGTTTTTCACCCATGATTGGTTTAAGTGGGCACTTTTGCGGAAGTGGATTTAATCCTGCACCATTTAAAATTTGAGAGCGAATTTGCTGAGCTCTTTTTTCCCATGCTTCTGCAGTGGTCACAGAACGTCGGACATTAGAAAGGAATTCTTTACCCTCCGGTTCGGACCACTGATATGTTTGCCCGGATTTTGACTTTTCAGGTTCTTTAGTTGTTTCGGTTTTTGAACTGTTATCAACACATGAGACCATCATTCCATTTATCAAAATGACTATCAGAACAAAATATTTGACCGGCCATCCCATAATTCCGTTTTAAAGCGATTTAAAAAGCGTTTATTCAAAAGTGCAAGCACTATTTCAAAAATGGAATTTAAAAAATCAAATTCAAATCTTTATTTCAAAAAATTACATGAAAAAAAAGTTATCAGCCAGAGGTGTAAAGCTTTAGCGCTTTGCAAGTCATTTACGATTTATTATATCAACTTTTTTCTTGTCCTCTGATAAATAAAAAAGGGCACTCCCGGGAAAAGCATCATGAAAAAAGAATTAGCCATCAGGATATATAAGAACGTTCATACTGGCGCAAACAAGTAATTCGGAGGAGTAAAGCTTGGTTTATTCAATTTACCGATGTCTTGATTGCCCTCATAAAATCAAACATGTAAAAGCAATTCGCACAACTTTCTTTATCATGGTCGTCCACTGGATATTTTAAGTTGCACATAAGTAGTTATACGCGATTTTTATCAGGACCATTTCGTTCTTATACGTCTGTATTAAGAATTATTCCATAGATAACACTACTGGCAATCAAATGTATGATACGTGCAGGCAACTTTGACCTTGAAACGCCCGCACCTGTATCTTGTCCAGATAAATTTTACTGGCATAATTCTGGAAGGGTGGCATGCGAAAATTTTTAGAACTCTTTTACAACGTGCATGTAATGTTTTAATAAACCTAACGGATTTGTTTTCGCGGCATTCTTAATATTAATTTTTCTGTTAATCATCCACATAAAAGCGGCGGTTCAAAAAGGTATCCAAAGATTAAAATTATCTGTACTTAACTAAATAACTAACATGAAATCCATTTCAATAAAGAAAACGACCAATATTCTGATTATTCTGCCACTCATCCTGTTATTATTTTCGGTTTCCTGTCGTAAGGAATTAAAAATCACCGGACCGGTTCAATCCGCTGATGTAGTTGCCACGAGGTACCTGGTCGCCTCAGATTTTCTCGGTAAAAAACTCCGGGGTTTCGACCTTGGTCCTGTCCCAACTCTGTCAGTACTAAGCGGAAAAAATCTCGCCAAGGCACGGGCAACGGGAGCTAACCTGGCGCGCTACTGGATAAGGGTTAAACACGATGCCAGTAATGTGTATTCGTTTACCGACCCTGGTATGCTTAACACTCTTGACTCGGCTGTACGGCTAAGTGAAAAGATCGGGCTATACTTAATTGTGACCCTAGAGGTGTTACCCAATCAGGGAACCTGCGATTTGTGGGGTAACACTGCGCGAAAGGATGGTGTGAAAAAGATATGGCAACAACTGGCCACCCGATACAAAGGAAGAAAGATTATCGCTGCCTACGACCTTATCAACGAGCCCAGGATCAATACAACGACGAGAGCAGGCAGTACTACAGAATATATCGCCTGGCAAATCGACGTCATTAAAGCTATAAGATTAATAGATCCGTACCACGTTATTGCCGTTGAAGTGTTGAACAATGGTATGCTTAATGAATACAGCAATATTGATATACTTTTCAAAAACTATAAGAACCTTATAGCATCACCACATGGGTATTCACCCCTGAGCATAACTCATCAGGGTTATGGAGGAAACAACATTCGCCGCGTATTTCCAGATCCTGCCAGTACCATTTACAATTCATCAACTTATTTCACCAAAGTTTCATATTGGAAAGTGATGGCAGACTTTAAATTGCATTATCCTGCAGTGCCAATTTGGGTAGGTGAGTTTGCCTGTATCAACTGGGCACCCAAAAATTCTTTTTCACAATGGACTTCTACAAGATGGATAGAAGACGCGATAAAATACATGGAGGCTAATAACATCAGCTGGTGTTATCATTCCTGGCGTGAATGGCAGGGCTGGGACCCTGAAATACCATCATCTTACTATACTAAATTTACATTTAGCTATGGAAGTCCTAACATGGGTAGCATTTCCAACTCCACATGGAGCACCCAGAGAAGTAGTACAGCACCAACTATCATGATGCTTAAGAAATATTTTGCGCTAAACCAACAGACAATATATTAAATGCTGGAAGTATTGTGTATCATGATGTTTCCTATTTGCTGATATTGCCTGAAAATAAGATAACACTTAATGGCGCTGAATCTTAACTTCCAGCGCTCTGTTTGTTGTATGAAAATACCTGAATTGCCACCTAACTATTCAATCGATAGCATTTTATCAGTTTGAATTAACATTTTGGATTTTAGCCCCACTGGTTCCGGCTAGCACTGGACGCCAATTTATAGAGATGAGTACGATCTGAAATATTATTACACCCTGAGAAATAACACCCTTGTGGTTTATTCTAAAAATTTAGATTTATTAAAGCAATCTCCAGTTTTTCCTCTGGTTCGAAATACAGTGAAAGTAATTTTTATGATTAGTTAGCTGTCGGCACAACGATACTTATCACACGAAATGATTATTTCACCCTTGCGGTGTTTTCCAACCATACAACGCCTCCTTTCTCAATTGGTGGTATAACGCAGCTTAGCTGGTTGTTTTTAAATTGCGTGGTCAATTGCTGTTTCTTTCCCAAGAAAGGCAGGTAATAAATTTTTCCAGCCGCCGATGCAGAGAAGATAATCTTTACATTCTTTTGAGGAATCTGGTTTACCACCGTATCACTTTTTAATCCGGCGTAATTCGCAAGAAATATGTGAGGATTGCCATCTACCAATGTTATCTGAGTTGAGATAAATGGAGACGCTTCAACTGAAACTTGCTGATTTAGCTTAAAGTAAGATGAAAGTTCCTTTTTGTGGTACTTGAGGAAGCTGAAAAACTTTGTTGTTTGCCACGACGCTTTTGCAGCAGCGGAATTGAATTCACTTTTCGTTAATTGCGAATAGGCCTTTCCCGGACAATCCGGATAGTAAATAAATTTGTGCTTTGTTCCGCTACTCTTCTTATGCGTGTCGCCAATGTTTAAGAATTGAAGAAGTTGATTTGTTTTTATTTCTGCGCCGGTTTCATCGTAGCGGCCACTTTCACCGGTGACAATAAGCCCTGTTTTATCGTTTGCAAGCTTTTCAATTTGTGAAATTTCATCTGAAGAAATGCACTTCACGTCAGGGAGAATCAATACACTTCCTTTAAATTCATTTAAAGTTTTAGGTGTAACAATCTGGAACTCCAGGTGACTTTGCAGCATCATTCTCATGATACCCTCGAACGATTCTATGAATGCATGTGAAAAATAGTTTCTCGTTTGCGGAGAAAAATAAACACCTACCGGTCGAATAGGCGTTCTTGTATCGTAAAATGTTTTTTCATTTACCGCGACCCATTCATTTATCAGCGTTCGTGTTTTATAGTCATTTGAGCCAGACATCACATGCCCTGCTGCATCATAATTGTTCGTTCCGGCCACCAGGTTCGACAGCGCAAGATTTTTCATAGGTTCGATCGGCCTCACCTTATTCTCTTTGTCCCATGAGTAACTAAGCATCCATGACGACTTTTCTCCTGCAAAAGCGCGGAAAGCATACATGCCGATCATGCGGTCAAACCAATGCTGTGGTGTTTTTGATGCAGCATTGCCTTCGCCTCCACTGAATTCGTGCGCTATGGCATCAACAACATTGTACAGTTCATACACATCGGCGCCTACACGAACCGCTTCTTCGCCGGTACCGGGATAGATTTCAGCAATTGTTTTGCAATCAGCATTAATAGATTTTGCATTACTGTCTATTTCAGCCATGAAGTTTGTAAGCGTTTGTATGCGGAAGTCCACCCACCTTCTGAAATTTGCATCGGAGAAGTCGCCGATTTTCAAATCTTTTTTTGCATCCAGACCTGTCTTCGATCTGAACGCTTCTAAAGTGTTGTCATCGAAGCTTGCCCACGTATCTTCCCAGCCGGTGAAGTGGGTCATCCAATAGGGAATATCCACATAGATTCCATCTATGCCAGTCGAAGCAATCTGACGTACAATTTGCATATATCTATTGCGCCATTCTTTTGCATAAGGCGAGATCCAGACGTCTTCATCACCCTTGTCGATCCAGAATGCGTCGCCGCTCCCGAATATAGCCGGGCGATTGTTGATGTCTCGTTGCACCCAGTCCGGATGGTCTTTAAAAAAAGTATGTTGCGAACCGGGCGCGTTGGATGTTATGCATTCGAGTCCTGCTATGTACACAAATGCATGATTGTTTATTGCATGAGCTCGATCTGCGAGTGTTTTTATATCCAGTAATTTGTCTGTTGGATCGAGGAAGCTGTTATAGCGGCCAGGTATGTCGTTGTCTACTTCTATTCCAAAAAGGTGTGTGTCCTGCGCATCCTTAATTGTTGCTTCGATGTTGTTTTTGTTAAGTCCGTGCCCCGCAACGCGCACGTAGTTCATCCAGCTCGATTGTTTAGTTTGTGCATTTGCAATCAGAAAAAAACAAGTGAGTGTTGCGGAGAAAAATAGATTTAGCATTTGATGATTATTGCAGGCAAAATACAACAGTTGCGACTACAAAATCGAAATGGAAACATCTTCAGGGTGCGGTATTTTCACATGGTCATGTCAGCAACGTCCGTAATTCGTATATTAGTACTAACTCAACTGTAATTTTATGAGCAGCGGGCAACACGATTCCAGGAGAAACTTTCTGAAGCAATCAACCCTTGGTCTTGGCGCAGGACTATTTACAGCAACCAATCCTTTCACACCAGTTTCCATAACCGGCGCTCCAGCAAAGCTGGCCTCGGAAATCACCATCGCGACGATCGATCTGATAGGTCTTAAAGAACAGGCTACACGTGAGGAGCGTGTGCAAGGCATCCTCGATAGAATGAATCAGACGACTGGCATGAAACCCGACGTGATCTGCCTGCCGGAACTTTTCGATACCATGTGGGTGCAGGAACAAAAACCTATCAATGAAGTGGCTGAAGACGAAAAAGTGCCCGGACCAGTCACTTCAAAAATTGCAGCGTTCGCCAGGAAAAACAGTTGCTATATCGTCTGTCCGATATTCACAAAAAGCCAGGACCACTTCTACAACAGCGCACTGCTTATCGACCGCAAAGGAAATATTGCAGGGGTATACCACAAAACTCATCCGGTTAAAAGTGAAATACTCCCCGACCAGGCATACAAAGGCCCGGGAGTTACACCCGGAGCAATTGATCAACCTATAATTCAAACTGACTTTGGTAAAGTCGGCATGCAAATTTGCTATGATGCATATTGGTCAGACGGATGGGATAATTTAAGAGATAAACACGCCGACATTGTTTTCTTCCCTTCAGCTATGCCTGCCGGCAGAATTCTTAATCATTATGCTGTAAAAAATAATTACTACGTCGTGTCGAGCACTGGCGAAGATGGACGCATCATCGACATCTCAGGAAATACTATTGATTGCACCAGCGACTTTATGCGTCTGGCATGGACAACGGTAAATATGAAAAAAGTGAATGTAGATGTGTGGCCTGCAAATGAAAAAATTGCAGATCTCTATAAAAAATATGGGAATAAAATTGGCGTGAAGGTGTGGAATGAAACTGATGTGATAACCATCGAAAACCGTGATCCGCACCTCGAACTGGCAACTGTTTTAAAAGAGTTTGACATCGAAGTATTTTCCGATTATCTCCAGAGTGAGACTGTTATTCATGATAAATATCGCATTGCGAATAAATAATGTTTTTGTTACTAATGCTTTTTAAAAAGAGAAAATAGAATAATTAAAAGTAAGCAATCACAAACAATCTTTAGAAAAACAACTTAACAAACAATAATTATTTGCGATATGGCCACGATAATAAAAAAACAAGACCGTCTTCCCCGCGAAGTGTGGATTGCAGGAATCAGCCTCAAAGGCATCTGGCCGGTAGATACCGTTGACCAACGTATGAACGACCTTCTGAAAAGAATGGAAAGCGTTTACCCTTTCGAACCTGATATTATCTGCCTTCCGGAAACCGTAAATATTTCATGGGTCAGGGAGATAAAGGGAATAGAAAAGATTGCCGAAGATGAAGATTCACCAGGACCGATTACCACCATGCTCGCAGAAGTCGCAAAAAAACAAAATTGCTACATCGCCTGCCCTATCATCACAAAAAAAGACGGACGTTTTTACAACAGTTCGCTCCTCCTTAACCGGCAGGGAAAAACAGAAGGCGTATTTCATAAAGTACATCCCGTTTCAACAGAGATTATTCCAGGCTCATATTATGCTGGCAGCGGCGTAACTCCAGGGGTAATCAAACCACCAGTGTTTCAAACTGATTTTGGTGTTGTTGGAATGCAGATCTGTTTTGATGCAAACTGGACAGAAAGCTGGCGACTGCTGAAACATCAGGGCGCAGAACTGGTTTGCTTCCCTTCTCAGGGACCTTTTACATACACATTACGCAACCATGCCTGGATGAATCAATATGCAATTGTATCGAGCACAGGTGAAGACGCACAGATCATCGACCAGGCCGGCGAGTCCGTTACATCCGACGGACACTTTGCAAGATGGGTGTGTGCGCCGGTCAATTTTGAAAAAGTGTTGATACAAATCTGGCCGCACACACTCAAGTTCGACAGCATTCAGAAAAAGTATGGTAGAAAAGTCCGCTTCAAAATATACCACGATGAAAACTGGGCGACCCTTGAAAGCCGCGATCCGGATATTAAAGTGAGAGAGATACTGAAAGAATATGAAATTCCCTCTTTCGATGAGCAGATTGCTGAAGCGACCGCAATTCAAAATCAATACAGGTTAGCTAAGAAGTGAAAAGTGAAAGGTCAAAAGTGAAAAGTAGATTTTGATCTTTGCGCCTTTGCGTGAAATAAAAAAGTGAAAGGTGAAAAGTGAAAAGTGAAAAATAAATTTTGATCTTGCGCCTTTGCGTGAAATTCATTTCGCATTACCCGAGATCACAGGTGAAAAAACAAGACTGCTCAGTATGAGAATATTCATATTCTGTTTCATTATACTTGCCGCAACAACTGTTTTCGCACAACAGGATGAAAGAAAAGAAAATCTGGATGTATTCCATGACCTGATCAAGTGGAACAACCCTGGTAGTTTTTCCATTGATTTTCTTGTCAATCAAACAGATAAATACTACAAAGAACGAAATGAGCAGATCGCTAGGCTAAAAACGAAAAGCGACTGGCTGAAAAGGCAGGAAACCGTCAGGAAAAAACTGGATAAACTACTTGGTACGTTGCCGGCAAAAGGGGCGCTTGAACCGGAAGTTTCAGGTGTAGTACACAAAGAGGGATACAGAATTGAAAAGATCATTTTTCAACCTATCCCCGGATATTATGAAACCGGGGCACTTTATATTCCCGACAATTTAAAAGGCAAGGCTCCAGCGATATTAAACGTTATCGGACACGACCAGATTTCATTCAGAGAACAGTACTACCAGGTGATCATCACAAATCTCCTGAAAAAAGGAATGATCGTGTTTGCCATAGATCCGCCCGGACAGGGCGAGCATGTTCAATATTATGATTCTGCCCTGAAGTTTTCTGCTGTTGGGTATTCTGTGCTTGAACATGCATATTTTGGAAATGTGTGTTTTTTAACAGGGGCGAATCCGGCCAAATATTTTATCTGGGATGCCATGCGGGCAATCGATTACCTGATTACGCGGCCTGAGGTTGATCCTGAAAGAATCGGCGCAACCGGATTTTCAGGTGGTGGAACAGTCAGCGCATATGTTGCAGCCTACGACGACAGGGTGAAAGTGGTGGTGCCCTGCAGCTGGCCGATTGCTTATCAGGCACTCATACAAACAAAGGGGGTACAGGATGCAGAAACAATTTTCATCGGCGGACTTGCTGAAGGGATAACATATGAAGATCTTATTGAAGTAAGAGCACCCAAACCAACGTTGATGTCTTTTACTTCCCGCGATGAATATTTGGTGTTGCAGGGAGCTCGGGATGCATTGAGAGAAGCGAAAAACGCTTATAAAGCATTTGGCAAAGAGAACAATGTTCAATTAGTGGAGGACGACGATAAACACTCAATGACGCCAAAGATCCGTTTGAAGATCTATGATTTTTTTCAGGAACACTTTAATCTTCCCGGCGATTCGGCGGAAGATAAGCTGGACCTCGCAACAGAAAAAGAATTAATGGTAACGCCAACAGGCCAGATCGCTACTTATAAAGGTGGTAAAATGATTTTTGATCTCAATAAAGAAGAGGCCAATCCCCTCATAAAAAAGCTGCAGGAATCAAGGCAAAATATCAACCACCATCTCGCTACGGTCACCATGAAGGCAAAAAAAATTTCCGGGTATATTTCTCCTGATTCAAAAAACCAGGAACCGTTTATCAATGGCCGGTATGTGAGGGACGGATACAAAGTAGAACTGGACGTTGTTCCGGGTGAAAATAAGGAATACGCCATCCCTATTTTATTATTTACACCTGATGACAACAAACAACATCCTGCAATAATCTATCTCCATTCAAAAGGAAAAAATGCCAACGCTGATCCGGGTGGTGAGATAGAGAAACTGGTTAAAAAAGGATATGTAGTTGCAGCCGCAGATGTGCTGGGTGTAGGAGCAACAAAAAGAACCGCAGGCAGGGAGTATACAGATGGCAACACAGCAATACTGATTGGCCGGAGCATGGTTGGTATCCAGGCAGGCGATATAGTTCGCGTATCGAATTATTTAAAAAATCAACCTGGTGTAAACAGAAATAAGATTGGTGCAATAGCCTTTAATGAAATTTGCCTCGCCCTGATACATGCGGCAGCATTCGATACTATAATCAACAATGTTACGCTGGTGAGTCCGCTGGTGTCTTATAAAAATGTTGTAATGAACAGGCTCTATAAGATAGGCAATACAAAACGGCCAGCGGGCAACTATTGGCATCCAGTGGAGGTTGATTTTAACTGGGGTGTTGCTGCAGCGCTTACAGCGTATGACCTTCCAGATCTTATTGCTGCCATTGCGCCGAGAAAAGTGGTCATGGCCGATATAAGAAATTCAATGCTTGAACCCGCTTGTCAAGATGTTATAAATGATGAATTAAGATTTCCAAGAGCAGTGTATTCATACAAAAAAGCACCTGATAATTTAACGATAGTTGGTCATCCCGGAGATGCCGTTTCGTTTTATTAATGCAGCTATCATGTATACCATTATTTCAATACTTTTTTGATAGCATCCATTAATACTGCTTCCACTTCAGGGGCTACACCTGAGCTTGGCGCACTTGTTTCATATCCGCCCTCATCGTAAGCGATGGCAGTACCAATGTAACCGGGGCCATAATCTTCATAAGCCGCAGTACAAACCTCTGCGCCCGGTTTCATTTTCTGTGCTGCCAGCTGGTACTCTACAAATAGTTCGCCGGGTAAATTTAACAACCAATATTTTCCAAGCCGCAATGATGAAACAGCAATTTTTACTCCCTCTTTACTTCTTAACAGCCATGCAAGCCGTTCAGCAGCGGCTATTACATCGCCATGTTTTGCTTTTGTATCCGCTAAAGTTTGTCTTAGTTTTTCCTCGCTTGAATTTCTTGCTACGGGAAGTGTTACAAACATACTTTTCCATACGGGCTTAGATGATACCGCAGTTTTCTTTGTATTCTCCCATGCCTTTTGCATGGCAACTTCCATGCGTTGGGTAAGCAATTGACGCAAAGAATCAGTGCCGTCGTTATATTTTCCTGAAGTAATATTTCCGCCGGCACCATTAAAATGAATATGGGGTAATCCGTTAAGTGTTTTTTCCCTGTTATTGCGCGCCCTTCCCACAAATTCACACGTTACATCACCCTTGCCATAATAACTTTGCGGATGCGTTGCATAATATGTAACCACTGCCACCGGCTTATCATTGTTCCATAAGCTCACGCATTTCAACCATGGATCAACCAACCCTTCAGGTTTTGCCATCGTCGAAGAATCGTTTCCACTACTCCACCGACTGAATTCCACCTTTCCGTTGGCTCCTAAAATTCTTCTGTTCGATGCAACTTTTTCAACTTTTGTCTGCCCGAAACCAATATGCGTTATCTCCTGTGCATTTTTTGCGGCATCAGCTACAGCATCAGCTACATTATGTATAGCGGTGTGCTGGAATGCGCTGTCGAATGGCGTATCGTTAATTTCATATGCATTCATGATCTTTTCCATGGTGATATCGCATTGCACGCCATCATGCTGGTGCAGCGCATGTACAGACACACGGTCTGGCGTTGTGTGAGCCGCTTCGGCAAGTTCCTTCTTCCACAAATCCTGACCTTCATTCGCAATTCCGATCCAGTCAACAGCGCATAACACAACTGGCTGCTGGCCATCTATGAAAAATACCAGTCCACGTGCAGACAGTGGATCTACCACTGAACGTGTTTTTGCATAGGCAACAGGACTGCCGATAGGCGGAGTAACATCGGCTTCGAAAACACCAACCTTGAAACTTGATTGTTTTTGCGCCTCAACAGTCTCGAAAAAAAATAAACAAGCAGTTAGAACAGTGAGGAAATAAAAATGGTATTTCTTTATTATCATAAAAAAAGTGCTGTAGATTTCGAAATATTTCACTTCTTCTGCGGGTGGCAACGCATGTGTAATGTTTTTTTTTGCGCTCGAAAATGATGCTATTGAAGATAAAAAGATCAAAAAAAGCAATTGATTTTCTTTATACAATTTCATCTTACAACTAATACTTATTCTAATTTAGTAAAAGCGTTTCTTGCTCAGCAATTAATCTCGTTAAATGTCATGGCAAGTATCAGGCACATAAAAAAGCCTCACCACAATTGATGAGGCTTTTATTCAGTTTTAAAAAATTATTGTTTATTAACCTTTATTTTACCTTCTGCTCTTGCCTCTGATGTGGCTGTTGTTTTACCATCAGATGCGCTTTGAGCTGTTTGTAATCCCTGAGAACTTGTAGCTGTTGCTCTCATCTTTGATTCCTGGGCTTTTTGAGCGGCAGCTTCTTTTCTCCTTTCTGCTCTTGCTTGCCTGCGGGAAACTGATTTCTTAACAGTAGTTGCTTCTTTTTTACTGTCCACATTTACATTCCCACTGTTGCTCTCGCTGTTTTCAATTGAGGTGCTGCTTAACAATGATTCATTGTTAACCTGGGACTGATTGTTTGTGTTAGAATTTGCTGAAGCATTTCCAGAAGATTGAACATGCGTAGTGGCACGTACAGAAGTTCCGTTTTCGAAACCTGCTGCTCTCGATGACGTTTGCGCAGCAACGTTGTTAGCTACTCTTGTTGCTGCAGTGTGCGATGCCTGCACGGCAGCTCTTGTGCCTGATTGGGCGGCTACCTGGTTAGTTGCTCTGACAGATGCAGCCTGTGAAACAGCAGCACCAGCGTTAATGCCGGCAGCAGTTTGTCCGAAAGTGATGAATGTACCTAATGTTGCAACGGTTAAAATCATGGTTTGTTTGATAGTTTTCATAAAGTAGTAATGATTAGTTGTTGATAAGACTTAGAATGATTAATAAAGTTTAATGCGACGCCAATTTTTGTTTATTAAAACTCCATTTAATGCTGCACGATGTATAAAATATGTTTTTACCTTGTTCTGATAATTGCGGTTGCCCGGCGTTTGCCTGTATGTTCTTAGGAATAATGTACGCGGGTGTGATAGTTAGCATAATTCTTCCTTGTACATATATTACAGGAACTGAAGTTTCAATAGCAAGAATATTAAATCTGCTCAAAGTTTCTTTATGCTGCGTCGATCCTACTGGTAACGAGCTAATGTGAGTTGTATAAGTTCTGCTAAACTGTTGAGTTCCTGCGTAAACAAAGATGCCTGGATTGATAATGAACGCACTGCCGATTTTTGAAGGAAGTGTAAAAAGATGATCAATGCCTCCTGTTGCACCTATGTCTGGTTTGTCGGAAACCTTAACATCCGCCCCCAGGCTTACATTGGCAAAGCTGTTCAGTCTGGTCACGTTTATATTAACCTGTCCCTTTAGAGCTGACTCAACAAGGTCATTTTTCTCTGCGTATAAAGGTTTTAATATTGTTATTCCTGTCGCCCATTTTTTTGTTGCATGTTCATAGCCAGCTGTAAGTATAGTACCAGCATACTTGAATTTTTGAAATGAATTATTGATTGTAACTGCAGTGGCGCTAACATAGTAATCGGATGATAACCAAAGCTCGGCTGAAGGAAAGAAGCCACTGCTTTGAAGACTATCGGTGCGGCCGTAGTAGTTTAAGCTGCTGTTGTAATTGACACCTATTTTGAAACTGGCTCCAGCATTTGTCTTTGTGTTTTCCTGGGCATAGCTGGTGATTAAAAAGTTAAGGAAGATAGTGAGCAAATACATTTGCCTCATAGATACTGGATTAGGCCACTAAGAAAGAAATAATTTTTTGCTGTTCAAAGCTAAAACACAGTTTTTTTTGAACAATTTTTGATGAGTATCTGCGTTCCCATTTATGGATATATTCTAATAATTGTAATCAAAATCATTGACGGCTATTTTATCCGGGGGTTTTTTTAGATAGTGTCTGTTACCTCAAATGTCATAGTTCTTGGTAATGTTAACCATCTAAAGCTTTATTTTATAATACTCACCATCACTTACTGAAGGAGTTGGAAGTGTCACATTAAAAATTCAGGGGTAGTAATATTTTTAGAATGGTCCCTTTGCCGGCAGTAGACTGTATAGAAACCCTTCCTGAATAGAAGGATATACGCGATTCAATATTTCTAAGACCTATGCCCTTTGAAGCTTCATTTGTATTGAATCCAGAACCATTGTCTTCAATATTCAGGAATATGTTGCCTTTTGATTGTTTTAGTTCAATTCTAACCTGATCAGCGTTCGCATACTTAAGTATGTTATTTGATTGTTCCTGTACTACTCGATAAAGTGCCAGCTTTCGGCCGTTATCCAAGTTACATTCATCGAAATCGTGAAGCAGTATGTGGCTCTTCATACCAGCAGCGTTCAACAAAGAAACGATTTCATTGATTTTGTCAATCAATCCCTCTTTTGTGAACTCAGGAGGCACGAGTGATCGGGAAAGACATCTAATTTCCTCAATGGCTTTGCTTACATACTCTTTACTCTTGTAAATCGCATCGGGATGATGGTCGTTCATTGCCATATCCATAAACAGCGTTGCACTAGCAAGAATCTGATTAATGTTATCATGTAATTCTTTGCCTATTTCATCTCTCTCCTTTTCTTGTCCGGCAATAGTAGCTTCTGTAATTTGCTTCATATGATTAAACGCCTGATCTTGCATTCTTCGTAGTTCCACTGCATTTTTGTGGCGCTCGATACTGTATTGTATTGATTTTTCAAGAACCACGTGGTTAAGATCATCTTTGCGTAAATAATCCTGAGCTCCAAGACTAATACATTCTATAGCTGTTTTTTCGTCTCCCATTCCAGATAAAACAACAATAGGGATATTTGGCAGTAGTTTGTTTAAAACTATAAACGACTTGATTCCGGCACTGTCTGGCAGACTCAAATCCAAAAACGCCAAATGCAAACTGTTTAAAGGTATTCGGCTTGTTTCATCAAGACGCATAGCATGGCTGACATTGCCAATAAATAATTTTGTCTGTCTGAGATAGGTATCGAGCAATGTAAAGTCCCCTGGATTATCTTCGACAACTAGAAAGTTTAGTGCTTCATTTTTTACCTCCATCAATCAGTCTTTTTTGGGAGTGTGACAATACTAATCCAAAAGTTTTTTATCGTACGAATCACCTTTATGAAGCTCTTTATATCAATAGGCTTGGTGATATAGCAATTTGCATGGTTGCTGTAAGCTTGCACAATGTCGTGTTCTGAATCGGATGTTGTGAGCATTATAACCGGTATAATCTTAAGATGATCGTCCTTTTTTATCAGTGATAATATCTCGGTTCCATCCATCTTGGGTAGATTGATGTCAAGAAGGATAATGTCTGGAGTTACGGCATTGATGTATTTGTCTCTTTTTTTTAGAAAATCAAGGGCTTCATCACCATCCCTAACCACATGTATAGCATTTTGAATTTTAGCCTTTTTTAATGCCTCGATGGTAAGAACAATATCACCTTCATTATCTTCAACCAGTAATATCTCAATTTCTCGTTGCATCTATTTCTTTTTTTATAGTGAAATAAAAGGTGCTGCCTGCACGCGGCTCTGATTCCACCCAAATTTTGCCGCCATGCCGCTCAACTATTTTTTTACATATGGCTAAACCTACCCCGGTACCTTCATACTGACTCCGGTTATGCAAACGTTGAAAAATAGTAAATATCTTATCATAATACTTCTTTTCGATACCAATGCCGTTATCCTTTACATAAAAAAGCCAATTTTCATTTTGCTCCGTGAAGCCAATTTCAATGATAGGCGTATGTTCATTGCGATATTTGATTGCATTGCCAATAATATTTTGGAATAATTGGCTTAATTGAACGCTGTTCCCTATCACTATCGGAAGAACCGGAACTTTTACTACAGCTTTAGTTTCGCTTAGTATAGCTTGATAAATACGCAATACATCCTCAACGGTTTTACCAATGTTCACTGGTTTGAGAGATTCTTCTATAGGGCTGATCCTTGAGTACTTTAATAAATCCTGGATCAGTTGTTTCATTCGATCAGCCCCGTCCATCGCAAATTGTATGTATTGCGTTGTGGTCTCATCTAACCGGCCTTTCAATTTTGTCTCTAAAAGGGCAACAAAGCTTCTCACCATCCGCAATGGCTCCTGCAAATCATGTGAGGCGACATATGCAAAATGTTCCAGTTCCCTATTTGATGTTTCGAGTTCAACCGCTCGTTTCTCCAACTGCATATTAAGATTCATCAGTTGCAGCTCGGAGCGTTTCCTGGATGAAATATCTCGTATAAAAGCGCAAAAGAATTGCTCGTTTGCTTGTTTTATCGGTATGATACTGATTTCGATAGGAAACATTCTACCGGCTTTATTTAATCCCTCGGTTTCGATTGTCGTATTTAAATAAGGGCCTTCTCCTGTGTATAAATATTTTTTTAAACCCCTCCGATGCAAATCCCGAAATTGCTCAGGTATGATAAAATCAGCTAATTGTTTAAGCTGCACCTCATCATTTTGCCATCCGAAAATTCTCTCCGCCTGTGGATTCCAAAAAGTTATGTTACCGTCAGTATCCATACATATTATTGCATCAAGCGCAGCATTCATCATTAGTCTTCTTTTCTCCTCGCTGTCTTTTAAAGTAATTTCTGCGGTTTTTCTGTGGGAAATATCCATCGAAAGTATAAAGAGACCTTCCGGAACAGGCTGAATACTTAATTGAAACCATCCTGTACTTTTATCAGGATAGATAAATTCAGTGTCAAGAAGTTGTGACTGTCTGTCCCTCATACAAGTTTGTAAGACTTTGAAAAGTTCTGTATCCTCAATGCCTGGATATTTTTCCATCATCGTTTTCCCCATCAATTCCTCTTTTGCATATTTCCCCTGGTGAACAACAGATTTATTGACAAACAGATAACGCCAGTCAGTCGAAATAATCTGTATGCCCTCTTGCATATTTTCAAGCAAAAAACGATATTCTTCTTCCTGTTCTAAAATGCTTCGCGTCTTTTGCTCTATTTGTATTTGGAGATCCTGGTTTAGGTGCTGCAGTTTCTCTTCTGCCTGATTTCTTTTTAGAATGTTTTTATAAATAATATAAGAGGAGAATAGTAAAAGGGAAACAAGAATTATAAGTAGTGATTTTATCAGTGTGTTGCTATCAGCGATATATTCATTTTCGGTTTTTTTGGCGGCATCGAGCAAAATGAGTTCATCCTTATTTATAGAATCAAAAATTTTCCTTATTCTTTTCAATACTGCATCAGACTCGCTAACTAAATCAGTTTGCTGATTCAAATTGAATGACGGCGATGCTCTAACACTTATTGCTTTGGATCTGATGGAGACATATTGACTGTGAAGAGCAGACAAAGAATCGACTCGTAATTGTTGTTTCGGGTTATCTGAGACCAATGTCTTTAGTTTGTTGCTCAGCCTTCTGAAAATCACGGTATCGTTGGAAAACGATGATAGAAATTGCTTTTCGCCAGTGATAACATATGCACGTGTGGCCACTACCATGTCCTGATGATTTAGCAAAATAGAGTTGGAAACGTTTAATACGGCATGTGTATGTTCGACCAATCG
>DATLDR010000234.1:0-3532 GCA_035525775.1 Flavitalea sp. | reverse complement strand
TGCTTTCATAGACGGCAACCAGATGGTCCACTTTCCATCTGTGCCTGCTTTGGTCGAAGCGCGCTGTCCATTAAAACGGATACTTACCTTTTCGTTCTTTGCGGCCCACCCCCAAAGCCTGAATTTGGTATCCCGCTGTAGTACCATACTGTCTCTTATGAGGCGGGGCAGCTTAACCTGGCAAACAGCCGTTGTACCGGTTATGATCATAGTGGCAAACAAAAGCATATAACGGCTCATTATTGAATTTCTTTATATGGATATATCGTTTAAACAGTTCGGTCTTCGGTGTAAAACAGTTCAGTCATTTTTACCATCTGAGGTATGTTACCCCGCCTGAAATATACAACATATACTACCAACAAGTTTGTTAAGTATCCCAACGGCTTAAATATATCAAAAAACAAGTCTTTGAATATTGATCTAAATAAAAAAAAATTCATCACAATCTCAAGAATGGGGACCGGGATTTTCGTGAATTAATACTTCTTAACATCAGTAAACAATTAGCGAAATATGAAAAACGCGCTCATAGCTCTCTGCTTGATTGTTGTTTGGATATTTACAAGCCCTTTTACCTGCCCGGCACAGACCAGTCCGCCGGAATCACGCTTACAGGTAACACCTGCCGTTACCCGCTTGTTGATTGATAGTCTGCGGCAGTCGTTGTACCGCACTTATGTTTTCCCCGATTCGGCGCTGAAGATGATCAGTTATGTAGAGGCTGAATATAAAAAGGGAGCCTATGCAGCTATTACAGACCCACGAAAGCTAGCAGAAAGATTTAACCCGGATTTACAAAAGGCGCATCATGATGGCCACTTCCAAATTATTTATGATCCCCGTTTTGCCAAAGATATGTCTGATACAACGGGGCGCGCTTCCGGCCAAAGACAGGGCGATTCAATGGAATTAGCACGCAGCCGGGAAGATAATTTCAGCTTTCGTGAAATCAAAATACTCACCGGCAATGTAGGCTATCTTCTATTCTATGGATTTTCCGGATTTGTAAACGAAGCAAGATTCCGCAGATGGTGATTGTTCATAAATTTTACTGGCAGTTATTTATCTGGCATATATTCTTCTCTTGCGCCAATAATATTATAATGTAAACCAATTACAGGCCATCAGTGTCGGCTATATAAGTGGCTATGATTTCAGATTTTATTTCTGAAAATGACTTACTTGTTGCTTTTGTGGCAAGTCCTTGAATGGCCGGAGTTATGTTATTGTTGATCACGGCATCTTTGATCATATCAATATCATCTTCCTTACAAGCCCTTTCCCAATAGTTCACAAAAACAGAAAACAACTCATTCAAATCATTAGGATGTTGTACATGTATAGGTGTAACTCTCTTTGACATATTTCTTCTGCCATAATAGAGTCCACCAACAAACTCTATGTCCTTCTTAACTTTGTCAACCTTCGTAAACAGAATCATATGCTGGTTGTGATTTCTAAAAGGCAACATTCTAAGTTCCGGAACTCCTGCACTGCTGACAATGTGGTGCTTAATGTTTTTCAGTTTCTCAGTTAACAATTTTTCGCGTTTATAATTCTTGGGCGAAATTATGTCGACCGGAACTTTATAGGAGCTGTATGAACAAATAAGCATTATCTTCTTCTGATATAAGTTTTCAATTACACCAGGCGTGCTGAATATTCCACCGGTTTCGCTTATTGAAAGAATAAGATTCCATTTTGTGTTCTCTTCAGGTAATACAAAATACTTCTGAAATGTATAGATCCATTTAATATCGGTATTAATCACATCATCGTTAGTGATTCCGGGAAAAATACTAACATGATTGTCCTTCGCAGCAAATCGCAGATTGAGAAATAGTTTTTTTGAATTGGCCAGTTTGCTGATATGTTCGTCAAGAAGAGGATTACTTTTTCCGTTAAAAGCGCTATCCTTTAGTACGCCAATTACATCATTTTTCAGATCCCTGGATACATTATCATGTATCAACTGGCGCAAATCCCTAATATAATTCAAGTTGTCTTTATCGAAGCACCAGGTGTCTTTAATGTAATCCTTATATTTTTTAAGTTTGAATTTATCAAGAAGTTCAAACAGTTCCGGCGCATCTTTATCCTCTTCCTTATATAAAGAAAAGTACTTGTGCACCCTGCTTTCTTTTAATTGCCTGAGGTTTATTAGTCCGTCGCTTGAAGAAAAAATGTCTATAGCCAGCTCTATAATTGTCCGATCTCTGAAATATTTTGCTTTTTGATATGTACGGTCAATTAGCTTATTTACCATCGGCTTAAATATTGAATCAATTATAACATGCCGGGCAATTCCTTTGGGCTGGTAAATAGTGTTGAACCGTTCTTGTATTCTATTCCAAAGCAGGTAGAACCAGTTATCCAAACTTCTATTCCCATATTCTGTATGTAATAAAGGAAACAGGGTAGAGTTTTCGCAAGTGAATAAATCAAGACTGTCATTTTTAAAGCGACGTTCCCAGAAATCTTCCTTATTATCGTACATATCAAAATAGAAAAGTGAAGCTCTTTCTTTTTCCAAATTATCGGAAAGTATAGCATTGAATTCATGACTTTTCAATCCAAATCCTGCAACAATTAAATTCACAGGCAATTGCGGTTGCGCTTTATTTTCCGTTTCTCCTTTGACCAGGTAAATTATTGTTTCTTTAATTTTTAATGGCATGTCATAATACGCCTGTCTTGTAAAACGTAATGTTGACGGGTGACTAATTGTTCCATGTGGCTTTATGTATATGGGAAATGCCAGCCGTTTATTATATAGCATGTCACTCATGTTTTCAAAGCAATGCCCGTCCGAAAATATATTTCTATATTGTGTATCCGACATTTCCTCTTCAATCGCATTATCAAGCATTTCGTCAAAATTGAAATTGATGATCACATCTATAAATCTATGCTTGAACAAATGAGCTACTATTTCATAGAAAAGGCTTACGGGGTACTTATGATTGTACAATTTTTTGAGCTGTTCTAATACGATATCTTTATCAATTACACTACAAGCCAGCAACTGCGTTTCAAAGTCTGTTTCGTTCAATTTATAAACCTGGCTTAGTTCTTTAAGCTTTTTATTAATAAAATTGACTATTTTATCTCCGTACTCTTTGCAGAGAGCTGCCTTTACTTCATCAAAAGCATTTTTCGCCAAAAGGATTTTGGAGCTTGTATTGTGACTCGCACCAGCACCTATAACTAAAATATTCCGGCTTCTTTCTTCTTTTATAACTTCTCCATTCTTTAACATGATGCTGATAGGCTGTTGAGCCTGGCCTATCGGAAATGAGTTGGTAATTAAATTTTTTGAAAGAATTGATGCAAGCTGTGTTAAAAGTACATCCGTCGCTTCTGCGTTCTTAATGTCATGCATATACAATCGTTTTATTGTAATATTATTAATAGTGGGAGCCTCGCATTAGCCTCTGGATATACGAATGGCCAATTTTATTCAGTTTTCTGAACAAGTAATACCGGGCGAAGACTTTGGTTGGAATGTAACTGAAGAACAGGTAGTCAT
>DATLDR010000232.1:0-6712 GCA_035525775.1 Flavitalea sp. | reverse complement strand
GAAAAAATATATTCCTTGGTCTAAAAAAGTGTTTCATAATGGTGATGAGTTTTTCGAACCGAATCATTTCACCAACGAATTTAAAGTTGGACTGCGGTTGATTCATTTCAAACAAGTTGGTGACAGGAAAAGGATGATCGGAGCCGCCACGGTTCGAATGTTAATCAATAGAAACGAACCAGAATTTTAAAGAACCTGAGATATGAAATTCGACGAAATGTTAAAAGCATGTTCAATCGGAGTAATGCCAATGGTCGAGCATGAAAAATTAGGAGTTGGGCGTGTAACTGTGATTAAAAGTAAGGCTGACGGAAGCACCTTTGTGGGTTGCGCAGTTCGGTTCAATGGTTACAATTTTGATTTATGGTTTCATGATTCTGACGGACAAGATAAAAGGAGTCGTTATATGTATGAACTAAAACTGTTTAACCCCTAACCTCCTATGGAACCAATGACACCGATCAAAAAGGAAAACTTTATTATAAGTGAAGGCGATTTACTCAATGCCGGCTATTGGTATCATGAACTTTTACCGTGTCCGTTTTGTGGAAGTAATAAAATTATTTCTGGAGGAGTGAAGAATGATCGGACTGGCAATATTGTCTATAAGGTTTTTTGCACTGGAAAAGATTGCACCGCGATGGTGCATATTTGTCTGGGTGGTGACGAAACAAAAGATCAAGCCCGAAAATTAGTCGTTGAAATGTGGAACAAACGAACACCCTAAAATCAAAAAGTAATGACACCAACAGAAAAAGATAAGAGCGACAATGAATTAATCGCTGAGTTTATGGGTGCCTACTGGCCGGAGCATCCTAAGAATGAGTACGACAGTAGTTTTTTATATAAAGACAATAAGCGTTGGCTTCAAGTAGATGCGTTAAAATACAATACCTCATGGGATTGGCTTATGCCAGTAGTGGAGAAGATTGAGAACACGGAGGTTGTAAGTATTGAAACTGTAGGATTAGGTGAGAAAATGAACGTTCAGATCAACAAGCGATTCTGTAAAATCTGGTTCCCATTTGAAAACGATAAGCCGTTGATTACTGAAATTAGAAACACAAAAATAGAAGCTGTGTACAAAGGAGTTATTCGCTGGATCAAATGGTATAATAACACACATAAAGATGGAAAGTAATAACTGGATTTCAATTTCCGAAAGACTACCGAAACGTGGTGTGAGGGTTGAATGCCTTTTGAGTAGCCACATAAGCAAGACGGTGAATACCCGAAATCTTTACCGCATGAAGTACAACGGAAAATGGAACGACTACGACCACTTAGTTTCACATTGGCGCACACTCCCTGAACCACCAAAACAATCTTAACCTATGACTACAAAAGAACATTTATTAACAATCGTTTCAGAAGAGTGCGGAGAAATTGCGCATGCTGTATCTAAGGCGTTACGATTTGGAATGAGAGATAAAGAGCCCGGACAAATGAAAGATAATGCGGAAAGAATCATGGAGGAGTTTTACGATCTACTGGCTACAGTTGAAAAGTGCCAACAGGAGAATATTCTCCCTAATTGGAGCGAAGATCGGATTAAATTTGCAAAGGGTGGAAAACAAATTCGAATAGGAAAATTTTTGGAGTACTCTAAGAACGCAGGGACACTAAAAGATTAAGCCATGCCAACTAAACCAGAACAACAGAAGCCGGACTTCGAAAAAGAAGCGGAGAAATTTTGGAGAAAGGTATATGATAACCCCGTCATTACTCCTTCACTTTTCACAAAAATTCCAGGTTCAAGAATCTTTCAAAAAAGGCGCTAATCACGGCTACCACCTCCCGAGACAAAGAGAACAAAAATCATATAGAAGCTAATCAACTTCTAGCCTCTGAAAATGTAAGGCTTACAGGGGAAATTGAATCTTTGAAAAAAGATGTTGAGAGACTGAAGGCTATTTCTTAAACGATTTTTTATCGTAGCTTCTAGAAGCATTGTAACCTAAATATCCGGCACCCATTAACCACCAAAGTTCTTCCGGGATCGCGGCAAGCCAAAGTTTAAAACCTTGCGCAACCTCTTGACCTTTGGCTGGATTGAAAGCGAACAGAATTGAGAACGGAATACTCCAAAGGATCAGCAGGTAAACCACATACAGGAACGAGGGCCTAGCGCGGGAAGTCCATTTATCCTGGCTCTGAGCTTCGGCAATGATCGCGTCGTAAGCCCTGTTTAATTCTGTCAGTTCTCCGGCCTGCTGCAATTCGAGCATTTTAATTTTTGCTTCTTGTCTTTTATTCGCGTCCGGGAATATCTTGTCGATCGCTGTTCCTAAAATGTTCAGTAATGGATTCATTGTCTTCTAAGTTTAACTACATACACCGTATCGCTTATTTGTTTTATAAGGCTGTCCGGCTTGAATATTTCTTCGTTGTTCCAGTATCTTGGAGAAGGGGTTTTATGTTTCTGTCCAGCGTTCCAACCTGCTAACGCGGCGGCTAAAAGAATCAATTTGAATATTACCCATCCCATCACTTTTTCAGTTGTACACAATTCGTGTACAGTTCAAAAATTCTTATCATCAACTGACCTATCACTATTAACAGCCCTAAGATTATTGCTATTAATATCGTGATGGTCTTTCTCATCACTCACAGTCGATGTGAATTGCGTTGTTATTCCGCTCCGGGAGATAACCTTTAAAGCCTCGCACTTTTGCTTTAAAGGCTTTCTCAACTACTTTCAGTTCGTTCGTGATATCATGATCGACTCCGCCACCAATATCAAAACTGCGCCCAAAAAAATGCGGAGAATAACCAATCTCCTGACCTTTCTTGTTAACCCCATCCCTGATATAGTCGAATAGAACTTTCTCCGGACGTGGCGGATTAACGATTATTCCCTTATTTAAAAGTCGGCTCCAAGCCCGCGACCATGTGTAAATCTTTGTGGTTCCAAAGTCTATTTTATCAGCGACTCCACAAGTCAGGATCTCCGGGAATTCCTTGTCCACTTCGTAACGTTTCGAGTACATTCGGATTACGTTCAATTGGTCTTCACTGGTCCGCTCCCCGGAAGTAACAAATGCTTTTATTCCAGCTTCTTTAAAGAATGCATCGAACGCTTCTATTACCGGAATGATAGTCTGCGTTAACTTTACCGCTGGCTGAATAATTAAATACTCGTTGCTCATACTACTTCGAAATATTTGCCCATAGTTCTTTAGCTAAATACCAAATGAATGCTCCTAATACTGAGAAGGCACTGGCGAAACCCCCTATTGTCCAAATCTGTTTTTTCTGCCCGTCCTCTAAAGCTGAAATTCTTTTCTCCTGATCCTTGTCTGTTTCAATAAGACCTACTACTCCGTTTGGTTTGTCTCCGTAGATGC
Source organism: Flavitalea sp. (assembly GCA_035525775.1). Lineage (GTDB taxonomy): Bacteria > Bacteroidota > Bacteroidia > Chitinophagales > Chitinophagaceae > Flavitalea. The sequence goes on along the minus strand of DATLDR010000232.1, from coordinate 3,365 downwards.
CTCGCTTAATTGTTGCTAGTTCATCCTTGGTTTCCTTCGCGTGGTCGTCGAACCTTTGAAGAAGTCTGTCTAGTTTATCGTTTTCGTTCTGGCTCATTGTTTAGAGTCGTTGAATAATATCGAATACGTACAAAGCAATGTTATTATAAGATGTCGCTGTATAATGGATCGAATCAGACGTAGTTTCATTTTGTTCGAGATACCATACATTATCAAGAACGTCTACCCCTGAGTTTGTTGTAACCACGTAATTACTCCATAAGTATTTTGAAACTGCTTGTTGTGCGACCTTCGCGGCAGCGCGCATAGGCGCTGTGTAATTTGTCTGAGCATTTGACGCACTCACAATTATTATGGGAATCGTTGGCTGCAAGAAATCCTGCCTCCATCGCTTAATAAGATTTTTTAAATTACTCTGATAATTTGTGAGATTTGGGGAGTCAGCCTCCCATTGAATCCATACTATACATTTGAACCCATTGTAAGCACTACCAAATGCTCCAGCAAAAGCCGCCTGAGCATATCGTTGAACCTGATATTTAAGTCCGTATAAATTACCAGCACCGGGCAACCAATTAGTTGCTAAAGAAGAACCTACAATAGCATACTTCAATAATTTTTGATTTGCTCCATATGTATCGCCCATCAATTTCATCAACCTCATTTCTATTCCGAAAGTGGCAGATGAAGAAGTGTTGCCAGAATTATTAACGTTTGATTGAAGTGTAGACCAAGTGCCATTTAGGCTCACGTTGGAATACGCGAATATTTTTGCGTTTGTGTTTGAGCCAACAAGATCACCTTGAAGATTTGCGATAGGCTCATTCCCTACAGCATTGCTTTGTCCGAATAATCCTATAATGTTACCGCCCGAGTATGTTGTGTAGCATGGCATAGACCTAACTGTTTAATGTGACGTAACGATTGTAAAGCAGTGTTCTGAATGAGGTCAGGTCAGAACCCATTCCAAAAATTCCTGTTGTTGTTGCCCGATATGTTCCACCGGTAGGCGTTCCATTTGTGTTAAGTGCACCTATAAAAGGAATTACAGCAGGCAGCGTGACAGTGCTGTTTGAGTTTGATAGAACGAGGATGTTGTTATAGTACCCCGTGATTGTGCCTGACGTCGGCCTGTTATGAAGGTAAAAAGCAGCACTACTAGCCGGTGCTGTATTGGCAAGCGTACCAGCCGCGTGCATTTGGTGTCTGATTTGTGAACTCCCGTTTTTAGGTAGTAATACTGTCTGATTAGTCCCATCACTTAAACCAAAAGCATAAGTATTTGCAGCGGCCAAGTCAACGCCTTCATCAATAAATATACTTGCAGAGTTTAGGGTATAATTAACGAAGTCGAGGGGAAAAACTTGACACGCGATGTAGCTGGTAGTTCCATTCTGAGTCCATCCAACATTTGATGTGAACGTTGGACTATTAACCGGCACTGCTTCGCTAAGCATTACGTTTTTCCAGTTCAACAAAGAGAATTTAGAACCTCCGTCAGTTTTAAACCGATACAAAACATCAAGCCTATCCCAAACACCATCTGCTTTTAATCCTGTTACAAAAGCAGAGTCTTTTGCTCTTTGTGAAGCAGAGGGAATATCATAGCCTGTAAATCCTAATGCAGTAAGTTCTAAGGCGCGAGTAAGTACACATTGATAGCTAGTGTCTAAATTTGCGTATGGACCAGATGCCCCAAACCATCGCTTATATTTTAAAGCGTTATTCATTTTTTAACCTGGTGTAGCGGTAACTACAAACGTATCAGAGGCTCCAGTCGCGTCGAAATACAGTTCACCATTAAAGCAACTGATTGGAGGTATCGTGTCCGATGAAGTCCACCCGTTAGCAGCTGCGATTGCATCGTTCACCCCGAACTTCACTGTGCCAGAAACGACTTTCATAAAAAAAGCTTTCCGCTCATTCTTATCCACGTCAGTTAAAACTAACTGCGTTGTGTTGGTTGATCCTGACGTTATTAATTCTCCTTGTACTGCGTTCATACTGCAAAAAAGTTAAATGATGTTTTTGTCCCTGCGTTTTCACTCGCTCCGCCTGTATTATAAAGTGGATAAGTGGTTGAATTATTTTCTAAGTATTGAATTACCTTTTGTTGATAGCCGAGTGCTACGCTTCTCAGTTCATTGACCATCATTTTTAATTGTGCTGTGTCTGCGGTCTGACTTTGATCAACCGTTTTCACTGTCACACTCATGCGTGTGATGTTTAAAATATTAGCTGTGATGAAACGAGACAAAGCGAAGTATACCAGCATAGGCTTTACACCATCGAATTGAATTGTCAAATTTCCGTAAGTGTAGGTAGTGCCAATTAGTAAATTCTGATACGCTGTGTACATCGAATCGCCCGTTGCGTCGAACTTATAAACGAAGTCGTAATAGAACGCAGCATTCAACACCGGTTCAAGGTCCAAGCGTTGAGCTTCAAGAATAAATGGCTTTATCCTTGTGTCATCCAAAACAGCAGTTGGCCGATACGTGATGATATCAGTTTTTGTGATTAGGTATTTGTCTAGCGCTGCCATTATGGTATAAAAGATTTAGCCTCTTCATCGGAAAACCCGAAAGACATTTTTATAAGAGCAATTCCAGCGGCACGATCAATCTTTCCTTTCTTAACCTTTCGAATAATCCTTTCCATGTTCGCACTCTCCGCTGCGCTTAATTTTGAAAGGCCCGGATCAATCTTTCGCGGCTCCGTCTGCGCTGTTGCGCCTGGCTGTCCTGGTTGTGGCGCTTGTCCCGGAATGGTCGCGCTCTGTGAGGTTGTGACTCCATACTGGACGAGCTTTATTTTGAAAGAAGAAAATGAAACTGGTTGATGCCAGTATGTTAAAATCTTTTTAAATATCCTTTCAAGTTGATCGCGGTCTCCTTGCGTCATCGCGTTCATGTACTTATAAGAATCTTCGATTTGCTCCTGATTAAACATTCCGCCTTCAGGTAATTGACCTAAGATTGGAGCTGGCACAGCAAGAGTTTCGCGTATAGAATTGCGCGCATCCTTCGAGGTAAATTCATACATCTTATCGGTATTCTGCATTTGAATACTTTCAATAAGGTGAGATTCTTGTCCTTGCTCTCCAGCTGGATCTTCGACTACTAAAGTTTTTCCATTTGCAGAAGCCCCTTGCAACTCATGAAGTTTGTCGATGAATTCGTTTTTCTTTTTTTCATCCTCAAACCTTCCAGGGTATTTGAAAATATGTTGTGCTGAAAATCTGTTCTGAATTCCAGAGACTTGAAAGACTCCTATCTCCGCCTGAGTTTGCGCGTTATCAAACACGGCGTCAAATCTTGACTTTGGATATACGCCTGGTTTTGGAGTCCAGTACAAAATTTGTC
>DATLDR010000227.1:0-3256 GCA_035525775.1 Flavitalea sp. | reverse complement strand
TTATAAACTTCATTCCGCTATTCCATACAGTTTCAAAAGAAATGGAGCAGAACTGGGGGAACAATTGTTTACACTGGGTTTCCCGAGAGAAGAAATAGTGTATAATGAAGGTTACATGAGTGCACTTACCGGCTATAATGGTGATACCATCTCGTGCCAGATAGGCGTTTCAGCAAATCCCGGTAATTCGGGCGGGCCGGTTTTTAACAAAAATGGCGAGGTGATTGGTATCATCAATACACGGCAGACACAAGCGGAAGGTGTAGTGTTTGCGATAAACGCAAAAAATATTTTCAGTACTGTCGACAATATCTTGAGTGTAGATTCCTCTGCAAACCCTTTGAAGCTTCCGCTTAATTCACAGGTTAAGGGGATGGACCGAGTTCAGCAGATCAGAAAAATCGCTGATTGTGTGTTTATGGTGAAGAGCTATTAATAGTTAAAGCTTAAAAGTCAAAAGTGAAAAGTCAAAAGTGAAAAGTCAAAAGTTGTCTTTGTTTTACTTTTAACTTCTCACTTTTAACTTTTCACTTAACCTCTCCACAGATGCTGAGGATATTCACCACCATCAACTAATTCATCAAGTTTTTGTTTTACATCAGGGGCATCTTCCTTATAAGTAACACCAAACCACTGCGCGGATGTAGGAATTATTTCTATCACACCTTTATGCTCGTTGATGAATTTATCTGCTACAATGGGAATAAAGAATTCTGATTTAGGTTTTTCCATATTTTCATCAAGAAATTGCTGGAAAAGTATTTCACTGTAAGGAAAAATAGAAGGATGAAAGTTCCAAAAGTTCATCGAAACTTTTGAATCACGTGGCAGTTCATGCGGCTGCATTCCATCTTCACAAAGAATCTTACCATCTTTTTCAGAGATATTCACGCGCTCTGCGATAGATGTGAGATTTCCTTTATCATCTACCTGGCACACACCTCTGTTTACCGTTCCGTTTTCAGAAAGTGTTTTTAGCAGATCATAACCTATGATTGAATACACATTTTCACTGCATTCGCCGGTTAAGAAATCATATGCTTTCTTAAAAGCGTCTTTGCCATAGAAATCATCAGCATTGATCACCGCGAAGGGTTCTTTAACAGCCTCTTTTGCACACAGCACAGCATGGGCAGTTCCCCATGGCTTTGTTCTTTCTGACGGGATCTGCCTGTTGCCCGCGAAGGCTTTCAGATTCTGGTACACATATCCGGTTTCAACTTTTCCCTTCAGCTTTGGTTCAAATATATTTTTGAAGTCAGTCGCAAACTCTTCCCGGATAATGAACACTACTTTTTTAAAACCCGCCTGTATTGCATCATAAATGGAGTACTCCATGATGGTTTCACCTGATGGTCCAAATCCCTGAATCTGTTTCATACTTCCATACCTGGAAGCCATTCCTGCCGCAAGAATCAATAGAGTTGGCTGCATTATAGTAATTTTAAAATTTCAGGCGAATGTATAAAAATATAGTGACACAATCCCTACGCAAACCATTGCACGAAACAATGGATATCAGCGTTGATGTGCTGCGTCTGGATCTTGTGGATCCTGCAGTCTCCGGCAATAAATGGTTTAAGCTTAAATATGCTGTAAGTGCAGCATTATCTTCAGGCAAAAAAGGTATTGTAACACTTGGTGGAGCATTTTCCAATCACCTCGTTGCTACTGCAGTGGCCTGCCAGCGAAATAATCTTTTGTCAACCGGCATACTCAGAGGCGAAAAAACATTTCCTGAAAATGATTCTATCAACCAGATGAAAGCAGCTGGCATGCAGATTATTTATGCAAGCCGTGAAGATTATAAAAACAAAGACCAGCTGATCACTCATTTTCTTTTTTCAAACAGCGATTATTACTACGTGCCTGAAGGAGGACAAAGCGATGAAGGAATAAGAGGGGCCGGAGAAATTCTTTCCTGTGCCGGCACCGATTATACACACATTATTTGTTCCGTTGGCACTGGTACAACACTGGCCGGATTGATCAATGCATCTTCGGACTATCAACAGGTGATTGGCATTCCTGCACTCAAAATACAGGACATCGATTCGAATAATATAGTATCGTTCATTCAGTCGCATACTAACAAAACCAATTACACTTTATTGTATGATTATCATTTCGGAGGCTACGCAAAGAAAACCGGCGAGTTGATTTCATTTATGAATGAATTTTTTGTGAACGAGCAGATTCCTACAGACTTTATATACACAGGCAAATTATTTTATGCAGTCTCTGATCTCATCAGTAATAATTTTTTTTCACCTCATTCAAAATTGCTTGTAATTCACACAGGAGGATTGCAGGGCAACAGATCATTGCCTGCAGGAACACTGGTTTTTTAAAGCGACGTATTCGGTTATCTTTGTACAAAATCTATATCTGCAATAACCGTTTAAAGGAAATGATTAGAACTTCTGCCCTGCTTTTATTTTTGATCTCATTTTCAGTACACCTTGTTGCCCAGGATACCCTTCCACGCTTTACATTGACAGGAAAGACTGATAACAAGACTGTAATCAGCTGGACTAATCCATACAGGAGCATTTCTCAGATTGGTATACAACGTTCTCCCGACAGTACCAGGAATTTTAAAACGATCCTCACCGTTCCCGATCCGCTCGTAAAACAAAATGGATTTGCAGACACAAAAGCGCCTGTGCCTGATATGTTTTACAGGTTATTCGTGGTGCTGGATAGTGGTAAATATTTCTTTACCAATGCGAAGAGACCAATTCGTGACACCCTGGGTACTATGGCAAGTGAGACCTTTCTGATAGATGACAACCAGAGAGTAAAATTATCAGATAGCCTTAGCAACAGAGAAGTAAGACAGATAAAAGAAGATCCACGTCCGGAAAAATTATACGTGGTCAAAAGAAGGGAATTTTATATACACATTGCGGAGATTGATTTCAAGAAATTCCGCGACTCAATTCTTTACACAACAAAGGACACGATGGTGTATATGTCCGTCGATACGATCGTGGTTAAGCCATTTGTACAGAAAGAGATTTACAGGGCTTCTAAATATGTGTTCACAGAAAAGTATGGCAACGTGATGATCGTACTGCCTGATGCCACTACAAAAAAATATTCTGTTTCATTTTTTGAAGAGAATAAAAAACCATTGTTTGAAATAAAAGAAGTGCAGTCTGCATCTTTAACAGTCGACAAAAGCAACTTTGTACATTCTGGCTGGTTCTGGTTCGAATTGTTTGAAGAAGGAAAACTGAAAGAGCGGTATAAG
>DATLDR010000224.1:0-7415 GCA_035525775.1 Flavitalea sp. | reverse complement strand
GAAATGTTTTCAGGTGACCACCCTTTGCTCGAAAAGGCGTACTCTGCCATGACGATCCGGTTCTTTATACTGCAAACACATTACCGCAGTACACTTGATTTTGGAAATGATGCTTTGCAGGCAGCTGAAAAAGGATTAAAAAGATTGGGAGAAGCATACGATCATCTCCGGAACCTGGAAGCCGGTGATCAAAAGGATTTTTCACCGGAAATTAATCAGCGGGTGACGAAACAATTAAAGGAATTGGATGAATTCATGGATGATGATTTCAATACAGCAAAGGTGCTTGCAAATCTTTTTGAAATTGTTCCTGTCATCAATTCCATCCGCGACAAACACCTGCCTCCTGGCATACTCAGTGGTGAAACCATTGATATGATGAAAATTTATTTCAGGAATTTTATTGAAAATATTTTGGGACTCAAAGCTGATGCAGATCATCAGGACAAAAAATTAAATGGTGTGATCAGCTTGTTGATCGAAGTGAGAAAGGAAGCGAAAGCAAGGAAAGATTATGCTACGTCCGATAAGATCAGGAACCAGCTGAAAGAATTCGGTATTCTGATAAAAGATGATAAGGACGGCAGCATGAGTTATTCGTTTGAGTAGGTGAACAGGAAGTTTTTAGTTCTTAGTTCCTAGTTTTTAGTTCCTCGATTTTGAAGTTAAAAACTATAATGTGTGATGAAAAATTAATAAGTCGAATGGGGACACCTGATACCTGACTGCTGACTGCTAATCACCGACTACTTACCGCCTTCTCTAACAAATGCACCTCACCTCATCATACATTCAACACCTCGCCAAGGATAAAAAGTTACGTAAGGTAATCCTGCAGCACGAACCTTTTGTTTTGAAACAAAGACGAAATATTTGTTTACGTCTTTGTGCCTCCATCATGAGCCAGCAATTATCTGTAAAGGTTGCTGCTGTTATTTATAAACGTTTTCTTTCACTTTACGGACGCCGTCAACCAACGCCACAACAGATTGTATCCACTCCCTTTGAAACATTACGGAGCATTGGATTATCGAATGCTAAAACACGTTACGTACAGGAAGTGGCACAGTTCGCTATAGATAAAGGAATGGAATTTAAGAAGCTCAGCAAAATGACCAATGAGGAGGTTATTGATTATCTAACCGCAATTAAAGGAGTCGGAAGTTGGACTGTTGAAATGTTACTCATGTTCACGCTGGGTCGTCCGGACGTATTTGCCGCAGATGATCTTGGAATTCAAAATGCAATGATCAGCTTGTATAAGCTCGACAGAAGTGATAAGAAAAAATTTCGGGAAGACCTGCTTAATATATCATCAAAGTGGAGGCCGTTCAGAACTTATGCGTGCCTGCATCTGTGGCAATATAAAGATGATAAATAAGCCCTTCTATACATTCCTTCTATACACTGTTGACTTACTTTTCAATTACAGATGATAAAATTTCTCAATGAAAAGTATACTTAGATACTGTAGAAGACATTTCACGCTATTCTCCTTTCTCTGTTGCAAAGAATTGGCATGAATTTTTGATTAAAGATTGTCTTAACCTCCCTTCCCATCTACCGCAGAAAAACTCAGCTGTTCGCTGATTCACAAAACCATTATACATTATTTTATTCATGTTTTAAATGCTTTTTATTATGAAAAAATTTCTTTCCGTTTCCGGTATGGGAGTGGTGGCAATGGGATTGCTACTGGGCTCATGTGTTTCCAAACAAAAATATATGGAGGCACAAAATACCATTGAACAATATCGTAATGACAGTGCTGCATGGGCTGCAAAATACAATGCGGCCCAACAAAATTATTCAACGTTGGAGCAGTCTAACAAGACATTACAAGGTCAATACGATAATACACGTAATCAATATATGACTGAACAGAAAAGGTGGCAGACTTATCAGGGGTATTATGATCAACAGCGTACCACTACCGAGCAATTGCATCAACAAGTGCATGCAGCTTTGGATAATTCTGTAATCACGGAAGCAAATGTATTTACGAAAGGAAGTCATGTATATGTGAATCTTCCTGAAAACGCATTCTTTGCTGCAGGAAGTTCCACACTAACTTCTAAGGGTCGTCAGGCTTTGACACAACTCGCATCCGCAATCCGGTCCAATCAGGAAATACAAGTTGATGTTACCACAAACTTCCGGAATGATGGTACTGCAGGTTCGGATTATAATTCCGGAAACAATGCTGATCAGAAAAATTGGAATAATGCAAATTCTACAACACGCGATGATAATTCCACACGCGTATCAAATGATAACAAAGCTAATCTGGGTGATAGCGGATACGTTGGAAGCGGCACAGTTACGAGATCAAATAAAAGTAACAGGAATAGTAACAGTAACAGGAACAGCAACAGGGCAGGAAATTCAGACGCCAATAAAACAACCACAACAACCGGAGATGATAATTTGCCAACAAGTGGTTCAGTGACTACGGACTCACGCAATGTTCAGGATGGAACAACGCCCCAGCAGAATAAGCCGGCGCGTACAGGAAAAAACAATACAGGAAGAAATACAGCCGGAAGATCAACGACTGAACAGAAAGACAAAGACATGAATTTCCGTGTTTCGAACAGCTCTGCAAAATATTCAGGCACGAAGTCAAGGTCTGAAAACTGGACACTTCACAGGGCAAGACTGAATGCTATAGTAAACGAGTTGTCGAACAATGGCGTATCTACTGTTCATATGGTTGCCCCTTCAGGTAACAGGATGATCAGCAACGACGGAACAAATTCTTCAATGAATACTACATCCACTGCCATGAATAATTCAGGATCTTCAGTTCGTGGATATCAGCTTGTAATTTCTACCAATTCCGACAAGTGGTATGATATGATGAATGAAAATAAGAGTGGAACAGGAACAAAAGGAACAGGTAGTTCAGGGAACGGCAATGATCGTTAATCAAATCCCGTTTACCGCCTGAATGTATATCACTTGGGAAAAATCAAAAAGCGCCGGGAGTTTCCTGGCGCTTTTTTTATTTAACCAGTTTTAATTCACTGATAATATTTTTGGCACCACCTACTTTATCGATGCACCATAACAGATATCGCACATCAAGACATATCGTCCTGTTCAGATCTTTATCAAATGTTATTTTGTGGCCGAGCGCTTCATAATTTCCATCAAATGCAAGGCCGACCAGATTTCCTGATGCATCAATTACCGGCGAACCCGAATTTCCTCCCGTAATATCATTTGTTGTGATGAACCCGACAACCAGATCGTTACGTTGCTTGTCTATGTACTGACCAAAATCCTTTTTTCGTAAGAGGTCAACTACATTTTGAGGAAGATCAAATTCATAATCTCCCGGTTTATATTTCTCCAAAATACCCTTGGCCGTCGTAACATAATCATACTTAATGGCATCTCTCGGCTGATAACTTTTTACATTTCCGTAACTGACACGCATGGTGAATGTAGCGTCAGGGTACATTTTTTTTGCTTTTACCGGATCCATCTGCAGAATACCTTTAAGATAAAGACGGCTGTATTCATTATTACGGCTGTTGAATTGTTGCAGGAATGGCAAATATTTGCCCTGCCAGTTTTTTAAGAAAGCACTTGAAACGACAAAAGCAGGATCAGCCTGAAGTACCGGCCCTTCGGGATTCGAGACAAAAGAATTCCATTTTGCTTCATCCAGAATGAAAGTAGAATTGAAAATCGAAGTTGCATACTTTTCAAAAGTACTGGGATCTTTCAGATCCCCATAAGATCCTCTGATGCTTTCAAAAAAACCGATAGGGTGCTGATTCTTGTCAACATCCTCATAAAACATTTTTAGTACGGCAGCAACGATCTTTTGATCAGAAATTTTATTTTCTGTTTTCAGGAAAGCCTTCCTCGATTCTGTTGCAGCGTCCACTGCTTTTTTTATATCTGACGAACTGCCTTTTTTTACAATGGCATTTTCAACCTGTTGTAGCGAAGCGGAGAATGCAAGCAGGGGAGAACCGAAAATTCCCTCATTGAGGTAGATCTGTTGTTTTGAATAAGGTCTCCATGCATCATAGGCTTTACTCCAGTCAGTCAATACCGGCTGGTATTCCGGCTTTCCTTCTGCCCACTGTGCGAATTTTGTTTCCTGTAATTTCTTTTGTTCATAGATATTATATTTTACCAGCTGTTTCGCCTCGCCATCATAAAATTTCCAATAGTTTGCGATATCAGCATATTCACCTGCAAGCTGTAATTTAATTGCAGGATCTCTTTTCATTTCTTCAAACATATATTTCAGCCGCATATCACGCAGTTTGACAATGGTAGGGTTGCCGATATCAATTTTTTGTTTCACACCGAAGGAAGTTTCATATCTGTTTGTGCTACCCGGATAACCATATATCATTGCGTAGTCTCCATCTTTCAAACCCCTGATTGAAACAGGTAAAAAATATTTTGGTTTCAACGGAATATTTGAGGAATTGTAATTTCCCGGCTTGCCATCCTTTGTCATATAAACTCTGAAGATGGAAAAATCTCCGGTATGCCTGGGCCATTCCCAATTATCAGTATCTCCCCCGAATTTTCCAATACTTTCCGAGGGCGCTCCTACCAGCCTGATATCATTATAGCGCTGGTAAATAAATAACAGGAATTGATTTCCCTTGAATAGGGCACTTGTTCGCGCGATCAGGTTTTTCTCCTGATCAGAAAATCGTTTATTGATTGAAGCCAATACCGAGGAAAGCCGTAGAGACCGTTCAGCCCCGGAAATGTTACCCAGCGAATCTCCCACTTCACCAGTTACGTCTATGATACTGGTTAGGAATTCTACATACAAGCCATCGGCCGGAATCTCTTCCGATTTATTCCGGGACCAGAATCCATTCTTCAGGTAATTTTTATCAACTGAACTTGAAGAGGCGATGACATCATAGCCACAGTGATGGTTGGTAAAGATCAATCCTTCATTGCTTACAATTTCACCGGTACAGAATCCACCAAATATTACAACTGCATCTTTTAATGATGCCTTATTGATACTGTACAATTGCTCTTTTGTAAGTTTAAGTCCGCGTTTAACCATGTCGTTATATACCTGTTCACCGAGCAACATAGGGAGCCACATCCCTTCATCGGCCTGCGATTTGATCAGGGATATACATAGCAATACTGATAGCAGAATTTTTCTCATGTGTCAAGAATTAAACAACAAACCTACATTGAAATCTTTGAAATAAATTTTGATCGTGTTTGCAACTAATGCATTTAAATTAATGTTTGAGTGGGATAGCTGATACTTGAAAGCGGTAGCCAAAAATGCCCGTCATGTCCATATTTGTGAGCATTATGAAAAAAGTATATTTGCCGCGGCGATAATTGCCAACCACAGTTACCGCCTTTTTCCGCACTTGAAAATTATGACCATGATTGCCACCACCACACCCAACCTGGAAGGAAAAAGAATTACCCAATACCTGGGGGTAGTTACTGCCCAAACTATCATAGGGGCTAATTTTTTTAAAGATATTCTTGGGGGCCTCCGGGATATTTTCGGTGGGAGGAGCAGTACCTATGAGCGGGTGCTGGATGAAGCGAAAGGATATGCTATGAATGAATTGTTACAAAAAGCGGCGGCGATGGGTGCCAATGCGGTGGTTGGAATTGACCTTGATTATGAGACAGTGGGATCAAACGGAAGCATGTTAATGGTGAGTGTAAGCGGCACTGCCGTGACCATAGAATAAAATAATTTTGTTAACCACTATACATACCTCCGCGGATCCGGGAAAAATCAATTTTCATAATTTTCCGAATCCGCAGAGGCAATGCAAAAACTTAGTGGGATATTAATTAGTCTACACGCTTTACAATTACTTCTTCGATCATGCGTGTATTGGTGTTAATTTCAAAAGTTTGCGGGACGTTTTCTTTTACACTCCGAATCTGAAATGTTACACGTTCGTTATCTGCTTTTGGAATTTTGAATTTTTTATCGAATTGCTTATCTGTAAAAAATTCCTGAAATAAAACTCCTCCGTCGTGATCTCTTACAGTGACAGCGAATCTTTCTCCTGTGACATTTTCATACTTAACCTGGAAGTTCATAGTTTCTCCAGTATTTCCAAGGTGTTTTACTACCGCAGTTTTAACTACGTCAGTGCTCTGAGCCTGTGCAGAAGTTGCTCCCAGGATGAGAAGAGCTGAGATCGAAATTGTAAAAAATTTACGGGTTGCGCGTGCCAGTACGAAACGCATTACTTGCTTTTTCATGATAATTGTTTTTGATTAAGAAATCTGTTGCTGGCAGGCAATCGAGTGGACAAGAAATCGTGGGGAAGCAATCTGAGTGGAGAAGAATTACATGCAAGATAACATAAACCCTGCCACGTATCTATATTCTAACGTAAACGAATTGTTAACTATAGAATTTTTCCCGCTCCACACATAAACGGGTAGGTATAAACTTTAGTGTGTTATCGTAAATATTTACACGGTAACCGTATTTTCCTCATTCAAAGTTTTCCATAATAAATCTTTCAGTTCGTTCAAACCCTGTTGTGCAACAGAAGAAATAAAAATGTGGGGAATATTTTGCGGGAGTTCATTCTTTATTGCTGATTTCAATTCATCATCGAGCATATCACTTTTACTCACCGCTATAATAAATTGTTTGTGCAATAATTCAGGATTGTACTCTTCCAGTTCTTTCAATAACACTTCAAATTCTTTTTTATGATCACTGCTGTCTGAAGGGATCAGAAAAAGCAATACAGGATTTCTTTCAATGTGGCGAAGAAACCGATGTCCCAATCCTTTTCCTTCAGCGGCTCCTTCGATGATACCGGGAAGATCAGCAATACAAAAACTCCTACCGTCGCGGTATTCAACCATACCCAATTGCGGAGTAAGTGTGGTGAATGCATAATCTGCAATCTTCGGCCTCGCTGCAGTGATTACAGAAAGCAAAGTAGATTTGCCGGCATTCGGAAAACCTACCAGACCGACATCGGCAAGTACTTTTAATTCAAGAATTTTCCATCCTTCAAGACCGGGCTCACCCGGTTGAAAATGTTCAGGTGCCTGATTGGTGGGAGTAGCGAAGTGAGCATTTCCTAATCCCCCCCGGCCACCTTTCACCCACGTAACTTCCTGTCCGTCTTCAAGAATCTCCACTTCCTTTTCTCCGCTGATCTCATCTTTCGCAATAGTTCCCAGAGGAACATCGATGATAACGTCTTTGCCACTTCTTCCGGAAGAATTGTTTCCACTTCCGTTCTCGCCGTTTTCTGCGTGCACATTTTTATAATACCGGAGGTGAAGTAAGGTCCATAGATTTTTATTTCCGCGCAGAATTATGTGGCCTCCTCTACCGCCATCGCCACCATCAGGCCCGGCCATGGCATTGAACTTTGTGCGCATGAAGTGTTTACTGCCTGCGC
>DATLDR010000200.1:0-7864 GCA_035525775.1 Flavitalea sp. | reverse complement strand
AACAAGGACCGCCTTTATTGGCGGTCTTTTTTTTTCATTAAACTGGTGCGATGACAGGTAAAATATATTCTTGCATAGGATCACTCAGAAAGGAATACCACATAGGCTCATAGATTAGGAACACATAGGAAATCCTATCATCCGTCCAGACGATATCATTCATCTCAAAACCCGCTGCTTCTCTATTCACACAATTATCATGATTGAAGTACGCAAAAACGTGCTTCAGGTATTTATGGACGTATCTTTTAGAGCAATTGATATAATTTACTTGTCTTTAAAAGCATGGTCTCTACTGATCAAAAAACCGTCGACTATATGAAAAATTATGTGTTCCTGTTGGCAACTATCCTGTTTGCCAGTTTTTCCATTGCACAAGTACCCTACAACTCCGCAGTTCCAAATGGCTACACGAAAAAAGCAATAGTTGCCGAACAAGTCGGACTCAGGCAAATCTCTATTACCTATCATCGACCTGCGGTAAATGGACGTGAAGGGAAAATTTGGGGCCAGGTCGTTCCGGTAGGCTTTATCAACCAGGGATTTGGAAATGGGAAACTTACACCATGGCGGGCAGGTGCGAACGAAAACACGGTCATCGAATTTGAAGATGACGCAAAAGTTGAAGGTAAATTACTTCCGAAAGGAAAATACGGACTCTTCATCGCCTACGATCCTGTGGAAAGCACTGTTATTTTTTCTCATAGAATAGACGCCTGGGGTTCTTTTTTTTATAATGAAAAAGATGATGCATTACGCATAAAAGTTAAACCGCAACCTATTGAGAAAAGCGTGGAGAATCTCAAATACGAGTTTTCCAATCAAACGCCTAATTCCGTGGTCATCGCACTGTCGTGGGAAAAATTATCAATCCCCTTTAAAGTTGAAGTTGATTACCTGAAACAACAATTTGATGCTTTCGTTGCTGAAGCGCAAAACCCACGTGGCTTCACATCACAAGGATTAAACATTGCTGCAAGCTGGTGTTTACAGAATAATTATCAATTGGAAAAAGGACTCGAATGGGCAACGTTAGCTTCAGGCCCGAATTTTCCGGGCGACCCAACTTCATTTCCTGCACTTGCGACTAAAGCGGCCATTCTCAACAAGCTCGGCAAAGCGGATGAAGCATCTGCTGTTATCAAAAGTGCATTGCCATTGGGAAACATTTTCCAACTTCAGCAACTTGGCCGGCAACTATTAAGTGCGAAGAATTCAAAAACGGCCTTAGAAGTTTTTCAATTCAATTATGATAAAAATCCAGGTCAGTTTACAACATTAGTAGGTATGGCAAGGGGACTATCAGCGAATGGAGAATATATCAAAGCATTGGATTTTGCCAACAAGTCACTGTCTTTAGCCCCCAATGATGCGAACAAACAAGCCGTTCAGGAAATGATTGATAAACTGAAAGCCGGCAAAGACATAAATTAACCTTCAGTCATACTTCTCAATCCGCTTTTGATTTTGGTGCAGTCATTAATAATGCTGAACCAACACCTCAATTTGCTTTTATCTCTCTGGCTGGAAAATACTTTCCATAAAATGTTTTCACGTTTCCATGAAACTGAAATGCGGATTACTTTCTAATTTTCATTTCAATATACAGTACAATCTCCGGTTTTTATAACCACTAAGCGATGTAGCTATCGTCTTCCCAAATGTAATAATTGACATTTCAACTCCCGGATTATTATAACCGAAATCAACAGAAGCATAATGAGACTTGCTTATCAAATTATCGGTTCGTCAAAAAGTACGCTGCATTTTTCATGATGCATTTATCATGATTCAATCACTTAAAATCGTCCTTCATCAATCTCTGCACGTTTCTTCCATCAGCCCGGAAATAGTTTAATTGTCTTTTCCCCAGGGCCTGGTATGAGCAACAAGGAAGGCTTCGACATTCATATTCACCGTAAAAATAATGCACATGAGAAAATTTATTATCTCAACATGGCTGATGTTTTGTTTTGTATTTGCATTTGCACAAACCAGTGTTATAACTGGTACGATTACCGATGAAGCAGGAGCTGCAATCCCCTTTGCAACAATTACAATAAAAGGCACGACTACAGGAACATCTGCTACCCAGAAAGGAATTTTTACAATCAATGCTAAAACGGGAGATATACTGGTCATATCCAGCCTGGGATATGCCTTGAAAGAGGTTCCTGTGCGTGAAGGTTCTTTGATGAATGTTACATTAACTGCTGCAGTTTCAGATTTAGCAGAAGTGATTGTTTCTGCCGGTTATAATTCACGTAGAACGCAAAGGAGTACCGTGTCAAATGCCCAGGTACTTTCCAAAGAACAATTAACAACGATTCGTCAGACTAATTTAAATAATTCATTAGCGGGTAAAGTTGCGGGTATACAGGTACGTGGACAATCCACTGCTGCGTTGGGTAGGGATGCGAATGTCCGGTTACGTGGCGAGGCTTCCTTGAGTGGTTCCACTCTTTTATATGTTGTTGATGGTACCGTAACAAACTCCGCCGACATAAACCCTGACGATATTGAAGATCTCACCGTTCTAAATGGCCCCAGCGGAGCTGCTATTTATGGACCACAGGCAGCAAGCGGAGTAATAGTAATTACAACCAGAAGAGGAAAGAGAGCAAAAGATGGAATCGGCATTGAAGTGAATTCCGGAATTCAATGGGACAAACTTTATATTCTGCCTAACTATCAAAATGTTTACGCCGGAGGTGGCGTAAGCAATTTAATCCAGTTTACCTGGAAAGATGGAATGCCTGATGCATGGAAACCGCTAGATGGGAAGTTCTATCATGATTATACGGATGATGCAAGTTGGGGTCCCCGCATGGTAGGACAGGAATATATACCGTGGTATTCATGGTATCCTGATACAAAGTATACAGGAACGACAGCCAGGTTATTACCGCAGTCAGATAATGGAAAAGACTTTTACAATACAGGAGTAACTGTAAATAACAACATCAGTTTCGGAACTGCCGGAGACCATTATAACACCCGTTTTTCTTACACCAATGTCGATGTCAAAGGATTGATCCCAGGTTCATGGCTAAAAAGAAACACACTTGCCATTAATGCGTCCATTGACCTTGGTGATCATTTTACGATCGGCACCAACCTTAATTATGTAACGCAAAGGTCACAGGCAGAAAATAATGATGCTTATTCAAACCAGTCTTCAGGGTCATTCAACCAATGGTTTCATAGAAATATTGATATGAAAATCATGAAGGAATTAAGAGATCTGAGATCGCCAGAAGGGACCTTAGCAAGCTGGAACCATGCCAACCCGACGAGTTATAGTGCTGCAAATCCGGGAGCTTTCTATAAGGGAAATTACTGGTACAACATGTACAGCTATTTCGACAACCTCGAAAATTTATCCCGCCGGGATCGTTTGTATGGGGATGTCAATCTTACGTACAAAATCACTAATGATTTCAAAATCAGGGGAGCATTCCGTAAGAACTATGTTAGTACCAATAATGAAAACAGGACATACTATATATTAGAAAACAGTGCTACGCAAACAGGACAAAAAGCAGGATATGGAACCGGTCAGAGCTTTTTTAATGATGATCGCTTGGAACTGATTGCAACTTATGTAAAGAAAATCGCTGATTTTAATATTGATGTATTAGCAGGAGCTGAAGCTACTAAAATTACGCAAAGTGCTTTATCTGCTACTACCCGGAACGGTTTATATATCCCCGATTATTTTTCATTAAATAATTCTATCGATGCTATTGCACAATCGAATACAAGGCAACTTGAAAAAAGGAGAGCTGGTTTTTTAAGAGGTAGTCTTGGATGGAGAAATATGTTATTCGGAGAATTTACAGTAAGAAATGATTTCTTCTCCGCGCTACCGGCAGATGATAACAACATTTTTGTAAAGTCTTTTGGAACAAGTTTCGTGTTTAGCGATTTAATCAAACGATCTGCGCCATGGTTAAGTTTCGGCAAGATCAGAGCCAGTTGGGGAGAAGTGCCTCAGGCGATTGTTCCTTATCAACTGGAGTTGGCCTATGGTGTGGGGGCAGACCAGTTCAATGGAAATTTTGTAATGGCTACTCCCAACCAGATTATTAATCCTGACATAAAGGGAGCCATTCGAACAACTGCTGAAATAGGTTTGGAATTACGTTTTCTTAAAAACCGGTTAGGCATAAACGCTACTTACTACCATGCAAATACTACAAATGCACCGGTAAATGTTCAGATCAATGGCGCAAGTGGTTTTACATCATCGCTTGTGAATGCAGGTAAAATTGCACAAAAAGGATTCGACCTGCAATTGAATGCGAACCCGGTAAGGTCTTCAAACTTCAGGTATACGATCAATGGAACATTCTCAAAAATCATTGATAACCGGGTGGTGGAATTAGCCCCCGGAATAGACCAGATCACCGTCTCAGGCGGTGCAAATTTTGCGGGCATTACAACTCCTCTCGTTGTACACCAGGTAGGCCAACCTTGGGGAATGCTTATAGGGGGCGGAAAAAAATATGTAGATGGAATACCTGTTGTTGACGCATCCGGAAATTTCATTAAAGAAGAAAATAAAAAATTCGGTAGCGTACTTCCTGATTATACAGGCGGTGTTCAAAACTCAATCACCTATAAAGGATTTACGCTGAATGTAAATATAGACTTCCAGCATGGAGGCAAGTTCTTTTCCTTATCTGACATGTGGGGTTCTTATTCCGGCTTATTAGCACGGACAGCAACGGTTAATGACAAAGGAAATCCAATTCGTGATGCAGTAGCCGACGGAGGTGGGGTAAAAGTGATTGGCATTACTGAAAATAAAGCACCGGTTGATGTGTATATGGATGCGCAGACCTATTTCCATTCCATGGTAAGCGCAAACGTGTATGATGATTTCGTTTACGATCTGACTTTTGTCAAGTTGCGTGAATTGAGTGTAGGCTACAAATTACCGGTAGAAAAATGGGGCTTCATCAGCAGGCATATTCAAAGTGCTTCGCTTTCCCTTGTTGCACGGAATCCATGGTTAATTTATACGACCACGCGTGATTTTGATCCATCTGAAATCAGTAACACTTATGGAGAGAACGGTCAGTTCCCCGGTACCCGCTCATTTGGTTTTAACCTCAGACTTGGATTCTGAAAAAAATAAATTATAAACTTATTATTATGCGGATAAAGAAATTATTAATAATGATAGTTGTTGCAGTAGCACTGCTATCAGCCGGTTGCGAGAAAATAAAAGATTTTGGAGATACTAATGTTAATCCAAACGGAACAGCAGTTCCATCCACTGCGGCATTGCTTACAAACGTGCTCGCTGGTCTGGGGGGCCTTGCAGCCCAAACAAGCCCAGGTTTATACGCTCAGCAATTCTCAGAAACCCAATACACGGAAGCTTCCCTGTATGCACTTCCGAAGTTAGAGTTTGATGGCAATTATGCAGGGGGCCTGATGGACCTGCAAAATATCATCAATATTAATACGGATGCAAGTACAAAAGATAATGCAACAAAATTTGGAGCCAATGCGAATCAGATTGCTACTGCACGGATCATGAAGGCATATATCTTATGGACCATTACTGACCGTTGGGGTGATGTCCCTTATTTCGAAGCTTTGAAGGGTTCAGAAAATCTTTCACCTGTTTATGATACACAGGAAACGATTTACAAAGATCTGATTAAAGAATTACGGGAAGCAAGTGCGCAATTCCAACCAGCAGCCGCGAAAACACAGGGCGATATTATTTACGCAGGAGATGTTTCGAAATGGAGAAAGTTCGCGAATTCTTTAAGAATGTTAATGGCTTTACGTACAAGTAAAGTTTACCCCGGAGCCAATGACTTTGCAGCCACTGAATTCAGGGCTGCATTTCAGGATGCGGCTGGTTATATTGCTACTAATGCAGATAATTTCACAGTCAGATATCCTGGAACTGTTGCTGCCTTTAGTAATCCATGGTGGGGGCTTTACAATGGTCGCACTGACTTTGCAGAATCAAAATTCATGACGGATCTGATGGCATCTCTGTCTGATCCGCGACAAGCTGCTTTTGGCTCTTCCACAAACGGTTTTCCCTATGGCCTTACCAGGGATCAGGCCGTTGCCTTTGGTACAAACTATGCCACTATTTTAGCTGCTAACAAGAGGGACAGGAGTTCACCTTTGGTGGTAGTGGGTGCATCTGATGTGCTTCTGGCAATAGCAGAAGCGGCCCAACGCGGATGGATAACCGCTAATATAGCTTCAACTTATCAAAATGCTATCGTAGAAAATTGGGCTGAATGGGGAGTGACCGGAAATATCACCAATTATTTGGCCAATACGTCGGTTGCTCTTACAGGTGCAGCCTCTGATCTTCAAAAGATACAATTACAACAATACATTTCTTTCTATCCTGATGGTCTGCAGGCGTGGTCTAACTGGCGACGAACCGGAATACCTGCTTTAACACCAACCCCTAATGCTATCAATTCAAGCAAACAGATTCCACGTCGTCTAACCTACGGTAACAATGAATATTCGCTGAATCTTGCTCACGTGAATGAAGCAATTACAAGATTAAGTGATGGGGATACTCCGGATTCCAGGGTATGGTGGGACAAATAAATCATCATATGGATTGGTTCCTGTAATGCTCTGATCAATTTTTATATACTACAACAAAAACGATATGAAATTTAAAAATATAAGTTTTAAGCTATTGCTAATGGTTTGTTTGATGGCAATTGTGTCCGGTTGTCATAAGCCTGATATTCCTGAACAAGCGAATGGAAAAGGATCCACTATTGTAAGAATGCCGCCTGAAAGTGGATTTAGATTAGCCGCTATAGATTTAGTAACCACTTCGCAAACATTTGGTCTTGTAGATATATACCGGGATGTGCCCAGTGAGGAAGCCTTACATGCCACGACACAAGTTGTTATTACTGAAGACCCCTCCATTGTAACTGCGTATAACACTGAACATGGTACAAGCTACATACCACTTCCTGCAGCTGCGTTTACCAGCGACGTATCTAATCCAAAAGCAGGTAATGATTATACATTGACCTTTAATCCGGGAGAGTTCTACAAACAACTGAAAATTACAGTTCCCGATGCAACTGTACTTAATCCTAATAATAAATATGCACTGGGATTTAAAATAGCTTCCGTTGATAAAGAGGGTAAAATCTCTTCCAGTGAAAACCAGGTCGTCGTGGAGGTCGGAATAAAAAATAAATGGGATGGCGTATATACGGTTAATGGTACGATGGTTGATCTGACGAATGCAACCCTTACCGGGAATTATCCTCTTACCTGGGAATTAAGAACAACCGGTTCGAATACACTCGCCATATTTGATAAAAGTCAGGGTACCCAAACGCACCTTATATTGAGTTCCGGTGCACAAAGTCAATATGGAAGTTTTGGTTTGAATATCACAATCGATCCGATAACAAATAAAATAACAGGTATTGTAAACTCATACGGACAACCAGCTGCAAACGGTCGTTCAGCCATGTTGGATCCAACCGGTATAAATGCATATGACCCGGCTACAAATACTTTCCGGATTAAATACTTTTTATTACAGCCGGGGACTACAATCAGAACAACATTTGATGAAACATGGGTTTTTTCAGGAGTCAGATAAAACGTACGACTTCAAATAATCGGTTGTTAAAGAATTATATTGTCGCGTCATTTTTAGAGGCAATCCATTTTTTAAAATCAGAAGCATTTTCCTGGCTGATCACTATTTCCTCAGGAACTTTAACCCGTAATTCCACAGTGAATTTGACCCTGTCGAGCGGCTTGAATTTTTTGATTGCATTGATGTTGATAATAAACCGCCTGTTTGCCCGGTAAAACAGGTGTGGGTCTA
>DATLDR010000192.1:0-8946 GCA_035525775.1 Flavitalea sp. | reverse complement strand
CTTCAAAATACACCCTGAACTTCAATATAGCCATGAACTTCTTCCTTGTTGTTAGTATCAAAAATAGGTAATTTTAACCGATCGGACTTACCGGCTTAAGACTCAATTCTTCCGCTTTTTTCATCAGCAGATCATATGCATCATCATAATTATTGCCAATTTCTCCGTCGAGAATGGCTTCACGTATTGCATTCTTTAATATACCTACCTGCTTTCCAGGTTTAAGTCCAAAAATTTTCATGATCACTTCACCAGTTATAGGTGGCTGCCAGTTGCGAAGGCGGTCGCTTTCTTCGACTTCTTTTAAACGCTGTTCCACAAAATCGAAATTTTCCAGATAGCGTTTTACTTTCAGTTTATTTTTCGACGTAATGTCAGCTCTGCAAAGTGTCATCAGTGCATCTATATCTTCTCCTGCATCAAAAAGTAATCTTCGGATAGCCGAATCAGTTATATTTTCCTTTGTAAGACTGATAGGACGGAGATGCATCTCCACCAGTTTTTTTACAAATTTCATCTTCTCATTCAATGGCAGCCTGAAATGTGTAAATATTTTTGACACCATTCTGGCGCCGGTTACCTCGTGGCCATGAAACGTCCACCCATGCCCCTGCTCAAACTTTTTTGTTGAAGGCTTGCCTATGTCATGCAATAATGCGGCCCAGCGCAGCCACAGATCTTCGGTATTTTCTGCAATGTTATCCACTACCTGCAGTGTGTGATAAAAATTATCCTTATGGCCATGACCATCGATATTTTCCGCACCTGCAAGATCAACAAGCTTTGGAAAAATAATGTGCAGCAGCCCGCTTGTAAACAGCAGACTCAACCCGAAAGAAGGTTTTTTGGTGAGGAGTATTTTGTTTATTTCTTCGGTGATGCGTTCCTGCGAAATGATGCGTATTCTTTCAGCATTCAATTTAATTGCATTGAATGTTGTTCCTTCAATAGTGAAATCAAGCTGAGAGGCAAAGCGGATGGCACGCATCATACGCAACGGATCATCACTGAATGTGCCTGACGGATCGAGCGGAGTTTTAATAATCCGGTGCTCAATGTGATGAAGGCCATTGAATGGATCTATTAAATTTCCCTGGTCTTCTTTGTTCAGGCTTATAGCAATGGCGTTGATGGTAAAGTCGCGACGCAGCTGATCATCTTCAAGTGTACCTGGTTTTACTTCCGGGTTTCGGCTATGGTATCCGTAGCTCTCTTTCCTGGCGCCTACAAATTCAATTTCCCAGTCATCAATTTTTAGTTGTGCTGTACCGTAAGTTTTAAAGTGTGAAACTTTGGGAAATGGCTTGAATCGTTTTGCCACTGCATGGGCAAGTTCAATGCCGTCGCCCACACAAACTATATCTGCATCTTTTGTTTGGCGGCCAATGATTTTATCACGTACGAATCCGCCGATAATGTAGCAAGGCATCTGCAGCTCCTGTGCGGTGTGCGCTATTTTATTGAAAACAAACAATTCCTTTTCTGTGCAGGGGATTTGCATGGAACAAAGATAAGGCAGAGGGCAGAGGGCAGACGGCAGAAAGTAAATGTAAATTTTATTTAATAAAAGATTATCTGGTATCTTTTCTATCTCAGCTCTGTTCTCTGCCCTCTGCCATCTGCCGATTCATTGCCTCCAACAATTGCACATCTTCTATGTCCAGCGCGCATTTAAAATGATCCTGCGGGCATGCAGCATATCCATGCAATCCGCACGGCCTGCAATATAATGGTTCACGACGTTCGATGATATAATTCATATCAGACAACGGTCCATATCCAAAATCGGGAACAGTAGAACAGTATAGCACTGCTAACGGCGCATTTACAGAAGAGGCGAAATGCATCGGCGCGGAGTCATTTACATAATTCATTTGAGCATGCCTCATTAAAGCGGCGGATTCAAGGAATGATAATTCACCACAAAGATTTACAGGAGATTTTGTATTGGTCATCTGGATGATGGCTTCACTGAGCGACCTATCGCCCGAACCACCCATCAGATAAATTACATAGTCGTCAGTTAACTTATTCATGAAATCGGCCCACTTCATCGGCGGATATTGCTTGGTGAACCACACGGATGCAGGTGAAATGGTAATAAAAGGGCGGCCCGTATATTTCCTGATTTTTTCTTCATGCTGCTGTGTGGGATATAAACGTGGGCGCATTACGTGCGCATTAATAAAATGGATGACCAGCAGGTGATTTCTTTCTGTTTCATGCAAGCCGGTGAACCGGTGTACAATCTTTTTCGAAAATAACCATGAAAGTGGATTTTTATCAAACCCTATTTTTTCTTTTGCACCGGAAAAAGCAGTCAATATTCCTGTAGCCGCATAACGTTGTATGTTGATTACCTTATCGTATTTCTCTTTCCTGATCGTGCGAAGCATCTTAAAAAGATGTTGAATTTTTTTTTCTTTTTTGTTCCATACGAGCACTTTCCTGATATAAGGATGCGCCTGAAGCAATGATTCATTTCCAGCTCTCACGAGAAAATGTATTTCGTCGTCAGGAAATGCTGCATGAATATTTTCAACGAGCGAGGTGGCCAATACTACATCGCCGATAAAAGCAGTTTGAATAATCAGGAACTTTCTGCACTTATTCATTCACGGATCGTATTAATGGTTCCATCCCTGTTCAGTTTCACTACTGCAGATGATTCCGCGTGCTTATCTTCATTTTGCCTGTGATACACAACATAATCTACTGCAGTGCGTATGGGGTTAAGAATCTCCCTGAAAATGCCTGGTGTAATTTCACCGGACAAATTTGCCGAGGTAGAAACAATTGGTTTCCTGAATCTTTTCAGCAGATGCCTGCAGAATTTTTCGTGCACGATTCGTATTGCTATGGAACCATCATCCGGAATAAGATCTGATGCCAGACCTATTGCACCATCATACACAATCGTTGTAGGCTTCTGCACCGTTTTCAGATATTCAAAAATGTGGGGATCGGGATTGGCCACATATTTTAAAATATCTTTTTCATCGGCCAACAATACGATCATACTTTTTTTCGACGGACGTTCTTTGATCTTATATACTTTCTGCACGGCTTCATTATTTGTGGCATCGCAACCAATTCCCCATACAGTATCCGTAGGATAAAGTATTGTTCCTCCCTCATTAAGTACTGAAAGGCAATGTTCAATATCCTTCTCAAACTCAGACATCATTAAAATTTCAGCAAATGTACAGGCTCCCGGCCAAGATGGTAATAATACCCTGCCCTTACAGTATGTTTGCACAAAAATTATTGTTCATGGAATGGCAACAACTGATCGGTGAAGCCTGGTCTAACCGCGAATTATTAAAAGAAAAAACATATGCTGAAGGTGTCAGGGCCGTAATTGAAGAAACGGATAAAGGCCGCCTGCGTGTAGCCTCTCCAACACCAGGCGGTTGGGTAGTAAATGAATGGGTGAAGCAGGCCATACTAATGTATTTCGGAATTCAACCAATGCAAACCTGGAGCATGGCACCATTTGAATGGTACGACAAAATGTTGCTTAAATCAAACTATAAAGAGCTGGGTGTTCGTGCGGTTCCGCATGCTATAGCACGTTATGGCGCTTATGTGGCGAAGAACGTGGTGCTGATGCCTTCGTATGTAAATATCGGCGCATATGTTGATGAAGGAAGTATGGTAGATACCTGGGCAACTGTTGGCAGCTGCGCACAGATCGGCAAAAGCGTTCATCTTAGTGGAGGTGTAGGTATCGGCGGAGTGCTTGAACCATTACAGGCTAGCCCTGTAATCATTGAAGATGGAAGTTTTATAGGCAGCCGTTCCATTGTGGTTGAAGGAGTACATCTAGAAAAAGAAGTAGTGCTCGGCGCTAATGTGGTTCTTACTCAAAGCACAAAGATCATTGACGTAAGCGGAAGTGCACCTGTTGAATATAAAGGTCGCGTACCTGCCCGCAGTGTTGTGATACCAGGCTCCTATAAAAAGCAATTTCCTGCAGGAGAATACTCCGTGAGCTGTGCTTTGATCATCGGCCAGAGAAAAACATCTACCGACCTTAAGACAAGCCTCAATGATTGTTTGCGCGAGTTTAATGTTGCAGTTTAAGGGGCAAAGGCAAAACGCAAAACGCAATGGGCAGAGGGCAAAAGGCAGATGAGAACATAAAACATTTTTTCCCTTATAACAGGGCATGTCAAAAAAAGGACGTTCATTTATTGGTTTCCTGGTAACCTTTATTGGTGCCATCCTCTTTTCCACAAAGGCCATTATAGTTAAAAAAGCATTTGCAGACACAGGCATCGACGCGCTTACCCTGCTAATGCTCAGAATGGTGTTTTCACTGCCCTTTTTTCTTGTAGCAGCCTATTTGATCAGCAGCAAGACAGGCAACGTAAAAATGACACGCACACAATGGATGCAGTTGCTGGTGCTGGGCATTTCAGGATATTACCTAAGCGCGTATTTTGATTTTACAGGACTTCAATATATCTCGGCAGGACTTGAACGCCTGATCCTATTCCTCTACCCAACTTTCGTGCTGATCATTAACAGAATATTTTTTAAGCAGGAGATCACGCGAATACAACTTCTTGCATTATTTCTCACATATGCTGGCATTGCCATCGCATATTACAATGAAATACAGTTCGATACTGCTAATCCGAATTTTTTCTGGGGAAGCATTTTAATATTTGCCTGCTCCATTACTTATGCAATTTATATTTCAGGAAGCGGTAAAGTAATTCCATTTATCGGGGCTGCTAAATTTGCAGCATATTCAATGCTCATCGCCACAGCAATTTTATTCTTACATTTTATCCTTAGAGGTGATTATTCAGGCGTGTCCGAGGCAAAAGGCATGTGGACTTACGGTTTACTGCTTGCCATCATGGCCACTGTTATTCCCACTTTCATGCTATCAGCCGGGCTTTCAAGAATAGGGTCTAATAATGTGGCGATTATTTCCGGCATCGGCCCTGTAAGTACCATCCTCCAGGCACATTGGGTACTCGGCGAAAAAATTCATACGGGGCAGATCATCGGCACCATCATGGTGATCGCGGGGGTGCTGATGACAGGCTGGAAATCAAGGTAAAGGGCAAAAGGCAATGAAAAAAAAGCGTAAAATAAAACTGTTTCATTTAATTAGTTTTGCAGCTGTTTTCTTCCTTCGCCCTTCAAAGCACCTGCAGATACTTACTGAATATGAGTTACTTTAATAAAAACAGAATGACCGTTAAATTTATAATTACACGAATGCAAAAAAATGAAAGAAGTAGCCGAATTTATTGAACCATTCCGCAAAATGTGGGACGAAATGTTCGACAGACAGGAAGGCAGCTAACGATGCAAATAATTTACAGATCAGCCGGTACACAGCGATCAGATGATGCAGATAAGTTTTGCTGCGGGATTAAATATGGCGCATAATCGGTTACAAAAAACACTAAGCGGATTACAATAAAATTTTTATGAAGACCAGCATAATGAATCCGAAAGTTGATTTCTTTTTCAATAAGGCGGATAAATGGCAGAACGAATTTGAGAATTTAAGAAAGATTGTGCTGGATTGCGGACTTATAGAACAACTGAAGTGGGGCGTTCCGTGTTATACACTTGATAATAAAAATATAGTGTTAATACATGGATTCAATGATTATTGTGCACTCCTGTTTTTCAAAGGTGCATTACTGAAAGATCATCATCACATGCTGATCCAACAAACTGAAAATGTTCAGTCGGCGAGACAGGTGAGGTTCACCAATGCAAAAGAAATAATCAAAAACGGGCCGGTCTTGAAAAAATATATCAACGAAGCCATTGAAGTGGAAAAATCAGGGTTGAAGGTAATTTTAAAGAAAAGTACTGACTTAAAAATTGTTGAAGAATTTCAACATAAACTAGATAAGCATCCCGCTTTGAAAAAAGCATTTTATGAATTAACGCCAGGTCGTCAAAGAGCATACAACCTTTATTTTTCGAAACCGAAGCAATCAAAAACAAGGGAGGCAAGGGTGGAGAAGTACATACAACAAATCATCAGGGGTAAGGGTTTGAATGACGCATAGTCATCAGTTCTACTTCGTTTATGCCATTTGACTGTTCCTTCTTCTTCTGAGTTCTGTCAACAGCTGGCCAATGTAGATGTCCGCAATATATTGTACGCTTCTATTTTTATTATTCACGTAACTGCCGATCACCAGTTTAAGTTGACCCTTCAATTGCTTATATGTGAGGTTACGTATATCCATAACCGTAGTATCACAATGAACGTGCCTGAAAAGCTCAAACGGGGAAAATAAAAATCTTAAATGAATGAACGTTCATATCATGGGCAGAATAATATATTCCGTTCAATTATAAGTGCAGTTGGGGACAAGTTTTTTAATAGTTGCTCTCTCTCACTCCCTCATGTTTTTTAAACCTTACCCTCCGTTCTTCGTTGTTCAAGTTCTATAAGGACATTATCAAGCTCGATCTTAGCCTGGTGATAAAGCGGATCCATACTATATAATGAATAAATGCCTTTTGAAGCTTTTAAGTAGTTATCAGTCAATCGTAAGAATTGCTCATATAATTTCTGCCTGCTTAGTTCTCTTAATTCCATACGTCTTATTGTATCAACAAATATGCCCTGTTTAAATGAACTAACTATATGCTTTGGCCATGACAAATTTAATCTGTTTATTACTGAAATAAGATTACCTTAATTATGCTTAACGCCACTACATGATTTGAGCCTTTCAGATCAATGATACCATTAAGGTCGGTATACTTTGTTTTCCTCGCATGCTCTGACAATAAGTAATTAATCTAATACTTATATGTTATGAAAGAAGTAAATCATTTTACTAAAAGTAACAGCGAGGAAGTCATGCGTGAATTAAAAGAAACTTTACGGCAATGCAATCTTTCAAGAGATCATCTGGCTAAGGTTATACAGGAAACAAAAGAATTTATTTCACAGGCATGGGAACGGTTGATAAAATCTTAAAACCTTTTTTTCAGCCACGTAAAGACACAAAGGTTATTTCACGCAAATGACGCATAGGTTCGCAAAAGAACCTTCTTACCTCTCATTTTTTACTTTTAACTACTAACTTTTAATTTTCCACTTCTGCACCTACCCCCTAAAGTAAACGTAAATGCAAATAATCAACACCACGAGTAACACAGAAAGTAAAACATCTTTCATGCTCCATGTTTTACGTGATTCCATCCTGTCTTCTTCTGTAAGCGTAGAAAAAGTTAACCCTCCAATCTTTGCATAATCAGGTCGCTTCGTAGCATAGCTCACTGCAATGAACACAATGATGCATACCACAGTAATCAGCAGACTATAATACTGGAAAAAAATATTATTCACAATCCAAAGAAATGATCCTTCTGTATATGTTGTTCCCATTAGTTTGACTGGGGTATCAACTGCCAAGCGGAATAGCCCCATCGCGAACCCTGTTATCAGTGTAGCAAGACATCCAGGACCGTTCAACCGCTTCATGAATATGCCAAAAAAGAACACCACAAATATTGGTGGCGCCAGGTAGGCCTGTATCCCCTGCAAATAATCATACAATCCCCTTCCGCCCTGTATTACCGGTATCCATAATAAGCCGATTATAACCATTACAACAGTAGCAACTCTTCCCACCCAAACCAGCTGCGCCTGTGAAGCTTTTGGTTTCAATCTTGAATAAAAATCCATTGTAAACAACGATGATGAAGCATTGAACACTCCTGCAAGGGCACTCATTAATGCAGCCAATAATCCTGCCACAACAATACCTCTCACTCCTACCGGCAGCACATGCATCACTAATAATGGAAATGCGGCCTGTGCCCTGTCGCGGATTAAATGTCCCTGTGCATCGAAAAGTTCATGTTGTATGTCGGCATTAATACCACTTTTTGCGAGTGCAAAACAGATCATGCCGGGAATGATAAATAAAAATACCGGCAACAGCTTCAAAAATCCTGAGAAGATAGATCCGCGTCTTGCTTCTTTTTCATTCGGTGCGCCTAATACTCTTTGAACAATATACTGATCAGTACACCAATACCACAATCCAATGATCGGCGCGCACAACAGCATGCCCGGCCATGGATATTTATCGTTGAAGTACCACGCAATCTTTCCTGTTTCCTTAACTGGCGCCCATGTACCGGCAGCTCCATCAGGAATAACCGGCTTCCATAAATTGAACATCTCAGCACCGCATATCTCCCTCAGCTTATCCCATCCGCCAAGCGCTTTCAATCCGTAATAAGTAACAAGTATAGCACCAATGATTTTTACGAAGGTCTGCAGAGTTTCCGTATATACCACTGCTCTTAATCCTCCGACAATTGTATAAATCCCTGTAAGCACTATCAGTAATATTGAACCGATCCAGAAAGTGTCCATTCCTAAAAAATGAATTTCTGGTAACAACGCCCTGAACACTACTCCCCCGGCATAAATACCTACAGCAATTTTTGTAAGCACATATGCTATCAGGGAAATAATAGAAAGTACTGTTCTTGCATCGGGTGTAAATCTTTTTTCTAAAAATTCAGGCATTGTGAATACACGTGAACGCATATAAAACGGAACCATCACCCATCCCAATACCAGCAGGCACCATGCATGAAGTTCATAATGTGCGAGTGCCACACCGTCTGTTGCACCTGAACCGGCAAGACCAACCAGATGTTCTGAGCCTATGTTTGATGCAAATATGGATGCACCAATAATAAACCAACCGAGGTGACGGCCTGCGAGAAAATAATCTTCGGCCGAAGTTTTATCTTTTTTCTTTACAGCCCAGTAGGATATTCCGGCAATAACAGCAAAATAAAACAGGATGATGGCCCAGTCGAGGCCAGTTAAATAGTTCATGAAAGCAAGTTAATTTAGTTTTAGAAAAAGTGTCACAGGATGCATTTATGTTTTCACAAAGGTTACTTGTAAAAAATCATGGAGAC
>DATLDR010000156.1:0-10226 GCA_035525775.1 Flavitalea sp. | reverse complement strand
CGACATCTGGGGAACCAATAAACTTTGGGTAACAATAGACAGGGCGAATCTTAATTTTCCCATTCGTGAGGGATTCGAATATAAAGCATTTATCCATTGGGATTATGACCCGGAAACCAAACCACAGAATGTACAGGGTGTATTGGCATTGGCGGACCAGAACGATGAAAACATGGGTGGTTTTCAATGTGTACCCGAATTATACAGGACTTTTGATACATGGAAGCACACCCAACCTGCGGACCGTGATTTCTTTAAACCCGATGTAACCGGATTCGAAATTGTAAAGGTTAAAATGAATGCCGGTGATCTGCTGATATTTAACAGTATGCTGCCGCATGGTATCAGGGCTAATACCAGTGGTAATAAAGTGCGGCTTGCACAATACATATCAATGATGCCTGCGCAGGAGGAAAATGAAGAATTACGTCAATGGCGTATTTCATCGTGGAGCGAAAAAAAGGCTCCAGAAGGATATGCTTTTCCCGGCGACCCTAGAGGCTGGGAAAAGAACAGGTTTGATGTTGCGGTACTTACTCCATTGGGCAGAAAGCTACTGGGGCTTGATAGTTGGGAAGAATAACACATACATGTAATATTAGAGGTGGCTCAGCGTTTGCATTATTACGTATAAATGCTACCATTATGCGAACCTCATCTTTTAATACAAAAACCCGCACTCATCAAAGCTTTGTAATACGCGTGCATTTTGACGGAGATGAAATATCCGCTACTGTTAAAACAATTGACATTAATCGATTTGCAGTGTGGATGAATGATCAGTATAAATTTTCAGTGGCTGCAGGGGTAAATGACTTTGAGGAAGTAGAATGGTATGTTATTGAAAAAAATAAATATGTGCCTTACGTAGACCAGATAGGCAATAAAATCGAAACATTTCTTGCTTAAACTTTATTTTTTTTTATAAGCCACCTGCCCTTTTCTGGTAAAAGCTCCTCTTTATTTTGAAATTTTCAGGAAGTGATTTTTTCAATTCCCCCGCTGCTTCTTAATATAATTCTGTACTTCACCAACGGGGGCAAGCCAGATGCCATTGTCAGGATCCTTTGCATATTCAATCAATTTCCGGAGCATACTGATGCGCGTGGTTTGCATACCTTCTTCACCCATTTCATGGCCGGCAAGTAAAAGCCAGTCGCCGTGCGCTCTGGCATCATCGATAAGCATTTGTATTTCTTCAAAGGTTTTTCCATCCATTTCCCTTCCTGCAAGTTGCGAATAATCGCAGAACATCGGATCATTATTCATTTCTTCAAACCATCCTCTTCCGCTTGCAAACATTTCCGCAATCAGTGGAACATAACTTTTCAGATTTTTTCCCCTTCCTATAAATTTCTGCCCGCATGGATAAGCAAATAAAGTTGCATCTACACCCAGTTCATCTTTTAAAACCTTATTACAATCCAGTAAATTTTTGCGCATCTGTTCCATAGTTAAATTCTCCAGTTCATTGCCTTTTCCTACCCAAAAATAGTTTCCGCTGCACGGATGTGTTGTTGAGTGGTTACCAATCTCATGTCCCGCTTCAACGGCTTTTTTCCAGCCCTCGCGACGTTCACGCATAGGCGCTGAATTAAGATAAAAAGTGGCTTTAACACCATATTCATTGAGCATAGGAATACCTGCATCTACCTGGCTAAGGCGTGCATCATCAAAGCTTAGGCTAACCGCAACTTTTTTTCCATCGGGCCAGTTGATGGCTTTAACACGTTCCTGTTCTTCCTGGGCTATTGAACCGGTGCAGCATAAAATGAAGAGCACGGTAATAATCGACTGATGTTTCATTGCTATAATATAATTTATAATGCGGACTTAATGATAAAAATACATCTCCTTTATGATTCCCCTATTTATTTATAGTTTCCTGTGTAAAATAACTAATCGTAAACTCGTTGCCATCGTGCTTGCCGTAATATTCCTGCATGAAGCTGTAACCAGGAAAATGGTCGCAGGCGCTCTGCTGATCATTGGCGGATGTTTGATATTCATTCGTAAATAGAGCTCTAATATTCTTCCGGCTAACCTTTATTAACAGCATGTAAAAGAGAAATATATTTTTCAATGTACGCATCCATACTTTTGTTCTTGTATTGCATGATGTACCTTGGATGCTCCAGGGCTGTTATTTTGCCAAAAAAATGGAATTCATCATTCAGCCTGTTCAGGAACTTTTCATTTTTACCAGTACCCAGACAAATGCAATGATCTGTTATTATACCCAGTGCAATCAGGCTTTTGATACTTTCGATCATGAAGCCTTTTACTGCATCCATGAGTTGAATACTGTCGTAATAATTATAATTTATTTCTTTATTGTTTCTAATGGATGTAAAGCCAAGAGGACTAGGTGAATTGATAAAAAAATCTTTATAAAATACAGCGGCTCCGCCATAGGCATTGATCATTTTATATACAAATACTGAAGATGGTTCGTGTGCCATCTTTCCTTTGTATGGTATATCACATTCACCAGTAAGTCTTTTCGGATCTGTGAAAGGAATGCCCGTTAATCCACCACCGAATCTCCCTGGGTTAATGCCCAATACCAGGTGCCTTGGCTGGTGATCATTATAAAATTTATTATAAAAAGATTCAACAGCCTGCATGGTACTTTCAGATTCTCTGAATGGATTCATGATGCGGATACCTGCCGGCAAAGGTTTACCTGAATAATGCAGCGATTTATTAAAACGGATCACTTTTTGTCCAAAGGTCATGTATCATCATCACCGTTTGATCCGGCGATGCCGTACAAGGTTAAGATAAAAACATCAACAGGCGGTTGGTACAACTTTTCCTGTTACTTCATGAAGATTTTCATATGTCCAAAATTTTATCAGAAATTCCTTTTTCCATCCTCGACCTCGCCACAATTGTGCAGGGTGATGAATCTGCTGCTCCGGCATTCAGGAGGAGTCTCGACATGGCACGACACGCAGAAAAACTTGGCTTTACACGATACTGGTTTGCCGAACATCATAACATGGAAAGCGTAGCCTCTGCAGCCACTGCTGTGCTGGTAGGTTATGTTGCCGCAGGCACTACTTCTATAAGAGTTGGATCGGGAGGCGTGATGTTACCTAATCATGCACCGCTTGTCATTGCTGAACAGTTCGGCACGCTCGCGTCATTGTATCCGGGACGAATTGATCTCGGATTGGGACGCGCGCCAGGCACTGATCCGGTAACCTCACATGCTTTAAGAAGAAACCTGGTGGCGGATGTAAATGAGTTTCCAAAAGATGTGGTAGAGCTGCTTCGATATTTTGGAAAACGCGATCCTTCTGCAAAAGTGCGTGCAATTCCCGGTGAAGAAACTTATGTACCTGTATGGTTATTGGGATCCAGTACATTCAGCGCACAGCTGGCAGGTATGCTAGGGCTACCTTTTGCATTTGCTTCTCACTTCGCTCCAGTACACCTTCATGATGCGCTTGCCACTTACCGGCATTACTTTACTCCTTCAACCTTTCTCCAGGAACCATATTCAATGGCATGCGTAAATATCATCGCTGCAGAAACTGATGTTGAAGCAGAAAAACTTGCCACTTCCTTTTATCAGCTCGCGCTTGGACTTTTCCGGAATGACCGCAGGCCTTTACCCCCACCGGTTAACAGCATGGAAGGCATCTGGACAGAACGCGAAAAAATGGGCGTTGGTCAAATGATCACCTATTTATTCAAAGGGACCAGCGAAACAATACAAAAGTCATTACAAAATTTTCTTGATGCAACCGAGGTTGAAGAAATTATGATTGCTTCCCATGTATATGATCATGAAAAAAAGAAAACATCGCTTGAGCTGATCGCAGCATTAATAAGCTAAATTTCATTTCCGCAATTTCAAGAAATAAATTAAATAAAAATATAAAGTTGTGAACCTGACTATTTGAAATATATATATGATTAAAAATCGAATGCCTGTCCGACTCATTCGATTCATATATTTGTTCCCAACCTAAACGTCAATGAGAAATTTCTCCCTATTTGTAATTGCAACGATTTTATTAATTTCCTGCAGAAAAGATAATATTGGTGGTTCACTAACCGGACCTGCTGAAAGCAGTAATGCAACAGTAGGAGAACGGGTATATAATATGAAGAATGGGATTGATCCTTATTTGCCTAAGTGGTCTGATACCATGTATGCAGCACGGGTGAAAAATGGAACAGCCAAATTATTTATGGGAAATAGTCAGATAGAACGTATGATCTGGTATAACTGGGATGCTACCTGGAGGGATTCCCTTGCTATTAACCGCGGTATTGGTGGTACCACCTGGTCTGAAAAAATTCCATACTATCCACAGCTTATCTATGATTACAAACCTGGAGATGCTGTATTTTACGATGGCGATAATGAGTACTTGAGGTGGACACAATCTACACGCAAGGTATCCTCTACGATTATTCCTCAATTTAACAGAGCAATGGACAGTGCTACCAGGAATATGCCACTCATGCGCATATTCATCTGCAGCATGCTTACTTCACCTAAACTTGCCGTCCGTGGTTTTGGTGGTGACATTGACAGTCTTAATGCTGCGTATAAGGCCCGTGTGGCAACTGATAATTTAAAATTTCCGGGACGCATGCACTTTGTAGACTTGCGCGCCATTTATCCTACAAGCAGCGCTAAATGGGAAACTGACAGCATACATATCAAGGGTTCTTATTACTATGAATTTTTTAATAAGCTAAAGTCAGTATTCGCAACAACTCCAAAGTATGTTCCTGCTGGAACATCTGCCCCACCCCCGCCTTCCAACATACTGCCTGTAGCTCGTGCCGGAAGTGATGTGTCTACTTTCAAAAACTGGATATTGCTGAATGGCAGTAATTCAACAGATGCAGATGGATCAATTAAAGCATATAAATGGTCGTTTATCAGTGGCCCTTCTCAATATTCTATCACCTCCCCTAACAGTTCAAAAACATACGTAAAAAATATGGTTACCGGAGTATACGTATTCCGTTTGACTGTTACGGATAATAGTAATGCCACCGCAACGGATGATATTAAGGTGACGGTGAAAATCAGATAGGTATTCTGCGAAAATACGTACGACCAAAATAGACCAGTAGTTTGGTCCTTTGAGTACTCTCATCTGCACAATTTCCATAACACACACGTTTGTTAACGGTGAGTGATAAAAATATTATACCATTGGGGCAGAAGGCAGAGGCAAAAGGTAGACGGCAGAGGTGAGAATTCAATTAAACGTTAGCAGTAAATAATTTATTTGTTTTCTTTTGCGTTTTGCCCTTTGCTCCCGCCCTCTT
Source organism: Flavitalea sp. (assembly GCA_035525775.1). Lineage (GTDB taxonomy): Bacteria > Bacteroidota > Bacteroidia > Chitinophagales > Chitinophagaceae > Flavitalea. The sequence continues at coordinate 4,922 of DATLDR010000156.1, read as the reverse complement.
CCTTCTCCCTTCTTCTCCCTAAATTCGCCCATGATAAAAAAACTCCCTCTCTCATTTTATCTGCGGCCCGATGTAGCTGAAATTGCCAGGGACCTGTTAGGCAAAATTATCGTTACGAAGTTTGGTGGCATTAATACTATTGGCCGTATTACAGAAACGGAAGCTTACAATGGCATTCACGACAAAGCTTCGCATGCGTATGGAGGAAGGCGTACAAACCGAACGGAAATCATGTATGCCAGGGGAGGTGTTGCTTATGTGTATTTGTGCTACGGCATACATTATTTATTTAATGTTGTTACAAATGTTGCCGATATCCCGCATGCCGTATTGATCCGCGCAATAGATCCTGTAAAAGGAAAGGATGAAATGCTTACAAGACTAAATAAAATCAGGAAAGAGGGTATAATTAAAGGTCCGGGAAATGCATCGAGGGCACTGGGTATTACCCTTGCTCATACCGGAGATTCACTGACAAGAAAAGATTTTTATATTGCGGATGACGGGTACATAATCAATCCTTCAAAAATTATCGCCGGCCCTAGAATAGGTGTCGCATATGCATTAGAAGATGCATTACTTCCGTATAGATTTATTTATGACAACAAATAGAAATGCTGAACACTTTTCACGTCTGCCGCCTTCCCCTCTGCCATCGTTTTATATACGCTTAACATATTTCGTTGTTAAAGGATGGAAAGTTCTCCAGGAATGCCAAAATTCATTATAAGATGGAATGCGCTGCAATCTTGTTCCTGCAAGGCTACCTTGTATACAAACACCATCAACGTTCCATACTGATCCGGTTTGTTTGTCTTTGATCAATTGGTCGTTATCAATTTCCTCAAACTCTAACGTTTTTCCATCGGCCTCTCTTTTATACACATGAAAGCTAACAGAATCATTTTCCATCAGCAGCAACACCGGCATGCCCCGCAGCGAGTCCTGAATGATACGTTTCTCTGATAAATCATTCCAGTCGTATGCTTTTGCATCACTTCCGTTCAATACACCTATCACCCATGACTTATTTTTCCATGACAGCGAATCCCTTTTCTCCAGGTCACTATTAATGGTACCCTTATCATAACCAGCAAGATCAGAATAATCTTTTTTAAATAAAGTGTCCGGCTGCATCACCAGTGATTGCGGGTAATTTCGTATCCATGCGCTCAGGGGCAATTGGGTTGATGGTATCTCTTTCAGTGCGCTTCCTTTCAGGGGGCCTGCCACCGCTAAGCCGGTGGCCTGTTGCCACCAGCTTTTAGTACCAGCATCTTCAAACATAGCATTAAAATGATCCATGCCCACCAGTCTGAATGTTTCAGCTTTTCCATTTACAAACGGACTAAATACCCGCCCTGTTCTGCAAACAGTACAGTAAGTAATCATTACTGGTGTGTTGCCTATTGTATCTCTCACCTGGTGATGGTATCCGATCAGCTCGACCGGATATGCTTTCGCCTCGTCATTTAGTGCAACTCCGATCACCAGCTTTGACCGCTTTGTAGTGTCTGAGTGTACCCTCGCAAATACCTTATGTTTCGGCTGATAAAACATCTTATCTGCTTCAAAGTGAAAGTTGATAAAGAAAAATATCGTCACATAAAGAAGTGTAGTTACTGCTAAAATAATCCGTGTACGCAACCTGCCTTCATTAATGATCCTGATAACAGGCACTGCCGCCATAATTAGTCCAACAATCCGTATCCAGTAAATATTCTTACCTAACCAGTATGCCAGTGAGATAGTATTGTTATGCTGACTTCCCGGAAAAGGCATGATCAGGTAAACGCGTAGTATTTCAACCGCGAACAATAAGATAACTCCAATAAAAAGTAATACACCTTTCATGATGAAAATTTATTGTTCAGTAACAGGTAGAGGAAACTCCTGCCATATATCATCGTTAGGCCTGTCAACAGGCAGTTCATCTAAACGTCCATACCTGCGCAGGTCTACCCAACGGTGGCCCTCATAAAATAATGAATACCTTCTTTGATTCAGCATTTCAGTAATCAGAGCAGGTTTTGTTACTGCACCGCTATAGTCGGGCAGACCATGACCGTTTCTGATCACATTGATCGCCTTTTCACCTTCAGCTAAATTATCCGACTGAATATTTGCTTCGGCATATATCAGTATAAGTTCTTCATTCCTGATAATAGGAACTGGTGCTGTACTTGATGTGTATACCCAAACATCCCTGTCGCTGCTCAATCCCTGGTAAGATGCCACAGCCGCTCTTAAAGTGGCTTTGTTGATTCTGTCATCGTTCGCTTCAATGTCAGCGGCGTAAGATGAATGAGCAAGGCGTACATCACCCGCCTGGTTCTGTGGAAAAAACGCAGGATTCAATTGGTCGCCAGAGCCAGTACCAAATACATGATATGCGCCTGTTTGAAAATCGCCCTGCAAATCAAAAAAAGATTCATCCAAAGAAGTAAGCGCCGCACTCCATTCTTTAAGATACACATCTACCCTTGCAGCAATCGCACGGTTTACCTTTTTCAAGCCTGTAGCATCCTTGAATCCAGCATAACCTGATGACAACGGAAATGAAACCTGTGCATTTGCGAGGTCTGTATTTCCATTATCCAGGATAGTTAAAATAGCAGACAACGATTCATCGTAATTTAAAAAGCCGCCCAGCTGATCGGGGTCTGAAACATCTGCACGGATGCCATTGTTATTGGTGAGATTTAAATTCAACAATAACTCATAAGCCTTTATTGTTTTTGCAAACCCTGTATAACCTTTTTTCTCTGCATCTGAAATAAAGCCTGATGCGGTTGCAGCATCAATGAGCAGGTTACAGTTTTTAACCACACGATAATGACTTGCCCATGTATTGGTGAGATAAAATCCGGAATTATCCAGCATGGCGTCGCTTGCACCAAGCAGGTCTGTTGTGTATCGCGGATCACCTGTTGAAAAACGATACATCTCTCTTCCAATCACACCCACTTCATCCAGGTACAGGCCAAGATTGATGCGCATTGCGGATTCGGTTCCGCTTACAAGATTATCGAGCTGCACTTTGGAGGCGTTCTGGGAAAATTCTTCGGCAGTAGGACTATTTAAATTTCCATAATCCTTATCGCACGAAAACATGCATAAAGATATTACGAGAGGTAGTAAAATGTTGAAATATTTAAATGATTTCATAATGATTACAGTGTTTAAAGATCAATTGAAAGATGAAGCGCTGCACGTTTGGAAGCGGGGAAGGGAATTGCATCCACACCACTTGAGAAGCCTGCACCGAAATTTGAAACTTCAGGATCGTAACTCGGATAATTTGTTACTGTGAAATAGTTATACAGCGAAGCACCGACACTAATGCGCTTTAAAAAATTAAAAGGAAGTTTATCTATGTCGTAATACAAGCCAATTTCGCGAACGCGGAAATAACCTGAATTCACTATGGAAGTAACTGCTGTGGATCCTATTTTCATGATGCGGTCGAGTCCATCCGGAAAGTGATTTCCATTGGCATCTGCATCCCAATCAGGACTTGTCATTCCAAAATCACTCTGCAGGTTGGTAAGGTTTGCGTTTTCACCTTTGTATTTCCAGTGCAGGAGGAAACGAAGTGTAAGCTTGTTTTTAAATGTGATCTCATTAAAACTGTTCATTTGGAATTTTGGTTCCTGGTTGCCCCAAGCTTTGAAGGGTGGATTATATCCTGGTTCATCTGTAAGTCCGATGATCTGTGTAGCGGATTTTCCTTCTTCTATCTGGAATGTTCCTATGAGCACACCCGCAAGCGCACCCAATTGAACTGGCGGAATAGTAAGGCGTGTTACTTTTGACCTGTTGAGCCAGAAATTTACAGAAGTGTTCCATTTTATATCCCTGGTAAATACAGGCAAAGCTTTCAACCCGATTTCAATTCCGCGATTCCGCAGATCGCCTGCATTCACCCATTGTGTTGCAAAACCCGATGATGCAGGAAGGTTGTTCAACATCAGAAAATCATACACTTTCTTATTGTAGTAAGTAAATTCAAGATTAACTGTGCCGTTCAATATGCTCAGATCAAAACCTCCTTCTATTTCTGTTTGCTTCTCGGGTTTGATACCTGCCTGACCACGTTGTGTGCTCATTACAGATCCTGGCAAACCTTCAATATTCGAAACGAGCAGCGAGGTGAATTTACTTCCATACGCAGGAAAATTACCTGCCTGTCCATATGCCGCTCTCAACTTAAGGTTGTCTATAAATCCATTATCAACAATACCCATTTTTGTTAGGTTCCATGAAATGCCTGCTTTTGGATAAGCATAAAATTTTCCCGGATCACCGTTGTTTGATGAGCGGTCAAGCCGTAATCCACCCATTAGTGAAACTGCATCTTTTAATAACACTTCTTCCTGTGCAAAAATGCCATTGTCCTGGTTCTTTGAACGGAACTGTGTTGCAGTTAAAGTTCCTGCCTGATCAACATTAGATTGCCCTGTAATCACCTGCGTTGCGATGTTAAGAAGATTATTAAAGTTTCCGTTTTCTTCCGTAACCCCTGCTGATGTAGTGAGCGCCAAGCCTCCAGTCGGTGCATAATGGTTTATTAATGACAGTATGAAATTGGAGTTTAGGCTTTTTGTCAATCCCTGGAGCGAAGTTCCCTTGTTCACACTTTGGAATTGCAGAAATGAAGGAAACTGGGCATTTGTCTGCAGATTGTAAAAATCAAATCCTCCCCTTCCAACAAACCTCGTATAGCTTTTTGCAGATTTGATCAAGTAAGCTTGTAATGTTACGCAGGTTATAAAACGGTTCACCGATTCATTATTTATTGCTTTATCCCTCGTTTCAAGAAAATTAGATGCGGCAAATTGATTTCGTGGATATATGCCGTGTGCATCAGGATGCAGCTCTGCAAAGCCGGGGGTGGATGAAAGTGCCACGCCATAAGTTAC
>DATLDR010000152.1:0-9447 GCA_035525775.1 Flavitalea sp. | reverse complement strand
GCATCCACTCAACTTCACATTGTTATTGCCAATAATGAAGCTTACCCGCCACTGCATAAAGCAGGGTATAGTGGTATTTCGGAGCTATATTTTAATTCAAAAAAGGATTCTGATCTTTTTGTTCCATTTTATGCCGCGTTAAATTTCGGGCAACAGTAATGCATAGATATAGTTTTCACTGGAACGCCACTGGAAGATATCTGGAAAAAATAATTTATATCGGGTTGTTCTTTGCATCCTATATCAATAATCCGACATTGAAATCTTAAGTGAGTATGAAACATGGTCGGGCAAGAAAGTGAAGTTGAACACTAAATGAAATTATTGCTAATCCGATAATAAAAAAATATTGTCGTGATGTATCGTTCTGTGATATTTTTGAAAGAAAATGCCTGTGTCAGTAAAATCTTTATGCACCTGTTTTTTACTTCTTTGTTTTTATCAGTTGTCGGCGCAAATTGCCAGGGTAAATGTAAAGATCCGCGTCATGGAAGAGGATACTCGCAAAGTGACGCCGGTAATGGTTTGTATTACCAATGCGCATGACACAACCCAGATATTGATTCCACCAAAAGGCGATAAGGCTGGTGTTCCAACGGAAATACCATTGTTCATGAAGGGTATTCAATATTCTGCGGATAAAAACTGGGTAGGCCCTGTGCGGTTGACCAATGGATTGGGTAACAATGAGAATCGCAGTGGTCTTTATGGCATGTTGCCTTCCCTTCCTTACTGGCATGAGCCTGTGATGTACCAGACCTCCGGTGATTTCTCGATTACCTTACCTGCAGGCGACTGGCGGATCGCACTCCAGCATGGCAATGAATATATTCCTATCGCAGACACATTACACGTTACTCCTAAAAAAAGATCATTAGTTAAAACGTATGTCCTTAAACGTTGGATCAACATGCCGCAAAGAGGATGGTTGTCCGGCGATGTGCATGTGCATCATCCTACCAATAATCCTTCATTCAAAGAATATCTTCTGCAATTCGGAAGAGCAGAGAATGTGCATATGCTGAATATGCTTGAAATGGGTCATCACCTCGGTACTGATTTTAAGGTAGATGGATTTGGCAAGGCGTTCAGAATGTGCAGGGATAATGTGTGTCTGGTATCAGGACAGGAAGATCCGCGTACAGAAAACGGGCACATCATCGGTCTTAATATAGATTACCAGGTGCGCGATACTTCTACTTATAATTATTACGACAATGTATTTAAAGGCTTGCATATGCAGCCGGGCGCTCTTGTCGGGTATGCACATTTTTCGTGGAATGGATTTCACAAAGGATTTCCATGGCACCTCGCAACAGGTGAAATAGATTTTGTTGAGCTCCTTCAATTTTTACGGCTTAACACGATCGATTATTATGATGTGCTAAACCTTGGTTTTAAGATCACCGCCGCGGCAGGCAGTGATTTTCCCTGGGCGTCAACCATTGGAGATGTGCGCACATTTGCATACACCGGTAACGACTTTTCTCCCGATGCATGGTTCCTGGCATTGAAAGAGGGACATACGTTTGTTACCAATGGGCCTGCGCTATTCATGGAAGCAGATGGGAAACTGCCGGGCACACAGATCACAAGCGCTTCCGGAACAGTTACACAAATAAAAGCGAAAGCGCTTTCAAATCCGTTCATCGGAAATATTACTCGTGTTGCGATCTATAACAATGAGGGGCTCGTTTCTGAAAAAATGAATACGGATAACGCAGATTCCGTCTCCATGACCGTGCCGCATACACTGTTAAAAAGCCAGTGGTTGTCTGCAGTAGTGTATTGCGACAATGGCGCGGTAGCACATACCACGCCTGTATATTTTATGGTGGATGGCAAGCCTACATTCGATAAGAATAAAGCACCCGCAATTATACAAAAACAGGTTGAGGCGATCCAGAAATTAAAAGATGAGGAGAATGCAAAACCAAATATTGACAAGGGGCTTATTGGCCGTTATGTAAATGCGATTGACTTTTACAGGAAGCTTTTAAGTGAAGTGAATGCAGACTAATACTAATTCCCCGATAACGTTCTCGTTATTTTATTCAGCACTCAGCCGGTACATTATACGAAGTTATCGTTATTTTGAGAAGTAACCTTTCATAACATCAACCAGTTACATGAAGAATAACCGCAGGAACTTCCTAAAACTTACGGGGCTTACCGGATTGAGCTTTGCCGGCACAAGCATGATCAGTGGTTGCTCAGTTGCAAAGAAATCAGATTCCGGTTCCTCTGCTGTTGATGCTGTACTTACCGAGGTAAATAAAAATCATTCACAGCATTTTAATATGTCGGGCTATGCGGCCCCCCGCATAGACACCGTTCGCATTGGTGTTATTGGTCTTGGTAATCGTGGCTCAGAAACAGTTCGCCTGCTGTCAAGTATAGAAGGAATAGATATCAAAGCTGTGTGCGATGTGGTTCCCGATGCAGTTGACGCTGCAAAAAAAATGCTGGAAACGAAAGGATTCCATCCAGAGGGTTATTCAGGCAGTGAAGACGCCTGGAAACAGATATGTGAAAGAAACGATATTGATATTGTATATGTCATTACTCCATGGTCATTACACACACCGATGGCCCTTTATAGCATGGAGCATGATAAGCATGTAGCTGTAGAAGTGCCCGCGGCGCTTACCATTGATGATTGCTGGCGCCTGGTAAAAACGAGTGAGCGAACCCGTAAGCATTGCATTATGCTGGAGAACTGCAATTACGATTTTATAGAATTGCTGAACCTGAACCTCGCAAGACAAGGATTTTTTGGAGAGATTATTCATGGTGAAGGTGCTTATATCCACGACCGGTTCAACCGTCTTTTCGAAAAAGATAAAACCACCTGGCGACTCAAAGAAAACATAAACAAGAACGGTAACCTGTATCCGACCCATGGATTTGGACCGATATGCCAGGTAATGAATATTAATCATGGTGAAAAGCTCGACTATATCGTGTCGACTTCAAGCGATGACTTCATGCTGGGCAAAATGGCAGATAAAATGGCCGCGAACGATGACTTCTGGAAGCCTTATGCGCATCAGAAATTCAGGGGAAACATGAACATAAGCACTTTGAGAACATCGGCTGGCAGAACGATCATGCTGCAGCACGACACCACTTCACCCAGAGTTTATTCTAATATCCACCTGATCAGTGGAACAAAGGCAGTTGCTCAAAAGTTTCCGCTGCCAGCGAAATTATCGACCGGTGAAGAATGGATGACACCGGAACAATTCAAAAAAATCGAAGACAAGTATACTCCGCCCATTACAAAAAAAATGGGTGAGATAGCTAAGGAAGTTGGTGGTCACGGAGGTATGGACCTGTTGCTGAACTGGCGACTGATCGATTGCCTCAGAAATGGACTGGCCCTTGACATGGACGTGTATGATGCAGCAACATACAGCTGTATTGTTCCACTCAGTCAATGGTCGGTTGCAAACCGTTCCAACTCAATTGAAGTTCCTGACTTTACCTGTGGTTCATGGAAAACAAATAAACCCATCATGGATATCACATTTGAAAGGGGAGGAGGAATCACTAAAGTGAAAGCATGAAAATAATGTTTATGTATATTATTCTTACGTTTTCACTCTGGATTCATGGGTTTACGTCTCCATGCTTATCGATTGCTGATACACTTCCAAAAGCACTTTCCGAAAACCATTCCGACCTGATAGACATACGTCTCCGGAACGAAGCGTACCAGCGTTTCGCAGAGCACCAGGTGCCTTCATCAAAAGAAGAGTGGGAGAAAAAGAAAAAACAGATCCGGAAACAGGTAATAGACAAATCAGGTATTGTATCCGATCATTCATTACCGCTGAACTTAAAAGAAACAGGCGTTATTATACAGAAAGGATTCACGATCCACAAAATAATTTTTCAAACAAGGCCAGGAGTTTATGCCACCGCTAGCCTGTACGTTCCGGATGGCAATGGTCCTTTTCCGGGAGTGATCAATATGAACGGGCACTGGCCTGAAGCACGCATGTCGGAATCGGTACAGTCTGTTTCCATCACACTCGCACGAAACGGATATGTGTGCCTGGCGATTGATGCATTCGGGGCAGGAGAAAGAGCATCTGTTCATGGTACATACGAATATCATGGAGGCAATCTCGGGGCATCATTAATGAATGTGGGCGAATCACTGCTGGGTTTCCAGGTGTCGGACAACATGCGCGGTATAGACCTTCTTGTTTCTTTGCCCTATGTGGACCGCGTAAATATAGGCGCCACAGGAGCCAGCGGCGGTGGTAACCAGACCATGTGGCTGACAGCCATAGATGAAAGAATTAAAGCATCCATGCCTGTTGTGAGTATTGGAAATTTTGAAGTGTATGTGATGAACGACAACTGTATTTGTGAATTGCCTATCGATGCACTAACGTTTACCGAAGAATCAGGAATACTCGGACTTATTGCACCAAGAGCTATTAAAATCTGTAATCATAAAAAAGACGACATACCTGCGTTTTTTCCGCCACAAATGCTTCGCACTTATAACAACGTACGTCCGCTGTATAAGTTACTTGGACACGAAGAAAATATTGCATACCAGTTATTCGACTCCACGCATGGTTACTGGCAGGGAGACAGGGAAGCGATGCTTGGCTGGTTCAACCTGCATCTTAAAGGAACTGGTGATGGAAATCCTGCTAAAGAAGAACCAGTCACCATTATGAAAGATGAGCAGCTGATGGTTTTCCCCAAGGGGCAGCGTGATTCGAGTGTTGTAACAATTGCAGGTTATTGTATCCGGAAGGGAAATCAATTAAAGAAGAAGTTTCTATCTGAAAATAAAATCAATGTTGAACAAAAGAAAAATCAACTCCGGCTGGTTTTGAGGGTAAAAGAAAAGCCGGCTGTTACAAAAGTAATTCAACATACAGCTATTGAGGGATGGAAAAGATTTGCCTTGCAGACCACCGAAGGGAAACTGATTCCGGTCATTGTTTCATCTCCTGATAAATCGAACAGGTATGTCATCATCTGCGATCCCCGGGGAAAAGACAGCATTCCGGAAAATGTAATCAGGAAATACAGGGAAGAGGGCAAAGGAATTGTGATGGTTGATCTGTCAGGTACAGGAGAAGCTACTTCACCGGCGGCTGACGTGATGGAAGGGGATATGAAATTTCACACCCTTTCGCGCGCCGACTTGTTATTGGGAAAAACAGTATTGGGTGAATGGGTAAATGAACTGGATGCAGTAACGAAATTTATTAAGATGAAATTTAGCGCCAGTACGATTGATCTTGATGGAAAGAAAGAAACGGGTCTTGCAGCCTTATTCTTTGCTGCTTTAAACAATGGAACCAATAATATTGTGTTGCGGGATGTTCCTGTAAGTTATCTTTTCGACACCCAGCAAACGATCAATTTCTACAACATGAGTGTTCATCTTCCCGGTTTTTTAAATTGGGGAGATGTGTCGCTCGCAGTTGCATTAACAGGAAAAAGTGTTGAATTCAACAATGCGCTTACAATGTCTGGTAGAATACCTGACGAAAATCAGATGAAGGCGTATAAAGATGAATATAAAAAGGTGCAGAGAGCGTGTGGAAAAACGGGAAGAGTTGATTTTGTTCGACAATAGTTATTTATATGAAAATTATAATTCGCAATAACCCCATAGAGTTGGGGAAGTCTGCTGGAAATGCAGCAGCGGCAATCAGCAGCATAACTACTGTATGTATTTTTTTTGACCAGATTTAAAAACAGGATGGCAACATATATAAAATCGTGAACGATTAAATAACCCATGCGGGGATTTACTTCTCGGCCACATTGCCGGAGGAGTATACAATATGTCCTCCGAGAATGGTAAGATCTGCTCGTATGTTTTTTATATTTTCTGCAGGGCAATTCAGGATGTCATCTGAAATTACTGCCAGGTCGGCAAGTTTTCCAGGTTCAATCGATCCTTTGATTTTTTCTTCAAATGAAGCAGCTGCATTGTTGATGGTATACATTCTCAACGCCTCTTTCCGGGAGATCGCTTCACTCGAAATGATCTTACTACCTCTTTCTGTGGTTCTGGTTACAATGCTCCACATAGCGAGGTAAGGATTGTAGGGATTGATGGATTCATCCGGATCGAGCTTTACCATGTGATCCGATCCGCCATTGACTGTCACACCTGCATCGATCAGGGATCGGTAAGGGTGAAAGGTGTTAATTGTTTTGTCACCCAGGATGAATTGCATCGCATCCGCATCTTTATAGAACCATGCCGGCTGCATGTCTGCATACACTCCAAGCTGTTTCATTTTTTTAATCGCTTGTTTTGTAAAAAAGTTTCCATGAATGATCGAGAAGCGGCGTGGTTTGATAGATTTGATGCGGTTCACTTCATCAAACACATCAAGCAGCAGATCTACACCACCACCTCCTGTGCAATGGGCTGTAAATTTCCAGTCATGATCATTTGCGGCTTTTACTATCTTAAAAAGATCTTCATGTGAATAGTTAATAAGACCTTTGAATGATGTATCTGATATGCCGAAGATCTTCATTGCTTTATCGCCCCACGGTTCCCGCATGTACGCCGTACCTGTAAGAATGCCACCGTCAAGTACAATTTTAAGTGCGCCTATCCGCACCATCGAATCACCATATCCTGTTTTGTAAGGGAACGAATTGATCGTATTGAGCATGCTGTCTGCGGGTTTGCCGGGAAGCACGATAATGTTCTGGAATATTCGTACAGTGAGCAGGTTACTTTTTTGAAGCTTTTGATAATTTTCAAAATTAGTATAAGTGCCCCCTCCGGAACAAATACTAGTAATTCCCATCTCATTATACTTTTTCAGTATGGTGATGAGCGCATGTTGTTTTTCATCAGGCGATAATAGTTTTGGTGGAGGAATCTTTAAAAGTTTAAATGCGGAAGAGCGTATCACTCCTGTAATCTGTCCTGTGTTTTGGTCGCGGAAGATGCCCGGGTCCTGTGTTTGTTCTGTTATGCCTGAAATACGCAGAGCGGCAGAGTTGACCATTCCTCCATATGAACCGTTTAAAAAGACGGGATGGTACGGTGCCACGCTGTCAAGTTCCGCGAGTGTCGGTTGCCGTAATTCTTTCAGCCTTGTAAAAAACAGTTTAGGATGAATGATCCATTCATTTTGTTTTTTTTCATGTGCCTGGTTTTGTATCCAGGAGAGTAAATCATTGATGGAATGAACATCAGGAATGGATTGGTTTAATTCACTGACTGATGCAGATTCCGGATGAGCATGAGCGTCTGTTAAACCAGGGATGACGGTTTTCCCTTTCAGATCGATCAGCTTTGTATTTTTCCCAGCTAATTTTTTAATGTTTCTGTCAGAACCTGTTGCTAATATCTTGTCGTTTTTGATGGCAACAGCTGTGTATATATTAAAACTTTTATCGACGGTAATAATTTTTCCGTTGTACAGGATCATGTCAGCAGTTACAGGGGGTTGTTGTTTGGCAAGAAACATCAGTAAAAGAACATAGATCATATTTATCATTTAGCCCATTCCTTATAAAGCTTTTCAATCGTATCAGTATTCACAGTATCGTCATGCACAACCATTCTGTAATTCAATTTTAGTCCGTCTTTCGGAACTACTGCAGGAACCCTGCCGGGATAGGGGATATTTTGCATACTGGTTACTCTTCGAAGTATCCATGGATTATTTTTATTTCCTTTTGGATAACCAAAAATTGCAATTCCGGATTTGTGAAGGGAATCGGCCGGGAAAGACCCTGTAATGTCCATCCAAGGACCTGCATTCACTGCTGTTTCTTCCGGAGTAATTTGTTTGTCATCAGAAACAAAGCTGATGTCTCCCGGCAATTTTAATCTTACACTGAAACCTCCATATCCTTTAAGGTCATCCGAACCACCCAGTTTCAGTTCCTTTACCAACGGAATAAGAACTATACAAAAATCCATAATCCTGTAATGCGTTGTTGAGGGAAAGATAGTTATAGAAGTTTTTTGCTTTGCGACCGCAGAAACCTTATCATTGATTTTAGCGTTCCATATCATTTGCGAGTGGAGCACAGCTTTTTGATTTGTTTTTACATCTGTCAGCAAGGGTTTGTAATAAATGTTGTCAGACATCCAGCCGTCACCCACATTCTTTCCATTGACGATCACCTGGTGCCATGCCCAGAAAATTCCCCGATGATAAGGATGATCTTTGGGTGCATCGTCTGAAATAATGTTTCCCCCGAGATCGTACAGCGGATGAACAAAGCCGGCACGCGCATATTTCCCTTCAACTGTTTTATTTGCTGATTGAAAAAACAGAACAGGTTTTCCTTTTTCGATGATCTCTACACCTTCTTTAGTTTTTTTTGCTGAGAAGTTTTGTGCCTGAACAGATGGTGCCATTAATAGGAGAAAGAACAACTTATACATTCGTCGAATTTAAATAAATTATTGATGCATCACGCTGTTATGTACACCAGGCTTGTATGGGCAAAAGATTTATCGAACAGGATCTGAAAGCCAGGGAATCCGTTATGCAGATGTACTGTTGATGCTGGCAGAAACATATATATAGGGAAACAGAGTGGCAGAACCTCCTGGACCTTATCAACCAGGTTAGAACAGGGCAAGCGTACTGGCGGTGCCTTGTACAACACTCGGTGACCAGGCAACTGCATTTGACATTCTGCAAAAAGAAAGACACCTCGAACTCGGTGGCGGGCAGGCATGCTGGTTTGATCTAAAACATACGAAACACACATTAATCCAAATGTCGCCAGTTACATTTCTAATGATTGGAATCAATAACTGCTACCCCCCCACAGGACTGCCCTTTCCAGGGTAGTCCTTTTTTTTAACTTGCTGAATAATGAACAGTAATGTAAATCCTACAAAAAACCGTGTACTCTCACTCGATGTGATGCGCGGCCTCGTAATGATTTTTCTCGGGGGAGAAAGTTGCCTTTTGTATCAATCGATCCGTGATGTTGGTCCGTCTGAAACGTATAAAGAAGTCATCGATTTTTTCTTCGGGCATCATCTATGGCATGGGTTGCACATATGGGATCTTATTCAGCCCGCTTTCATGCTAATGGCAGGTTCTTCATTATATCTTTCGTGGCATTATAAGTCGCTTAGCGGCGTTAACTGGGAACAGAACCTAAAGCATGTTCTTGTCAGGTGCCTTAAATTATTTCTGCTGGGTACAGCGATACATTGTATCAATAGCGGAAGGCTTGTATGGGAACTTTGGAATGTTCTTACACAATTGTCATTTACTACACTGGTCGCCTATCTCATCATCAGGAGATCAATGCGGTTTCAGCTGATCGTATCTCTTCTGTTGATTTTGCTCACGGAAGTTTTATACAGGTACACAAACATTCCGGGATTTGATATGCCTTTTGTGATCGGGAAAAATTTTGGATCATGGATGGATCTTGTATTAATGGGAAAACTGCATGCGA
>DATLDR010000136.1:0-14142 GCA_035525775.1 Flavitalea sp. | reverse complement strand
GCAGCCAGTCGTGCTTATTGCCCTCTTTATAATTATCTACCACAAATCCTGAGATCCAAGTACCAATAAACATACCCACGCCATAAGTGGCGAAAGTAAACAACCCCTGTGCGGAATTTTTTATTTTTTCACCGGCTTTCTTTTCTGTATACATGTAACCTGTAACAAAAAAGAAATCATAACAAATTCCATGAAGAATAATACCGGCGTAAAGCAGCCAAAAATTAGCGCCGGTGTCCCCATTGCCAAAAGCAAAATAACGAAGCGCCCATGCAGACATACCCATTATCAGCATATTTTTAACCCCGATACGGTTAAATAAAAAGGGAATCGCAAGAATAAATACTGCTTCAGATATCTGGCCGAGTATCATTTTTCCCGCAGCATCTTCCATTCCTTTTTCTACCAGGAAAAGATTGGCGAAACCATAATAAAATGCCAGAGGAATACAGATGAGGATCGCGGCTATAAAAAAGATGAGATAAGATTTGTTACGGAACAGCACCATTGCTTCAGCGCCGATCGATTTGCCGAAAGAAGTTCTTTCCGCAGTTTTTGCTTTAGGAGGTGTATTTGGCAAAATAAAACTATATAACCCATAAATAGCAGAAACAACAGCGGCAAGAATGAAAGTATTAGGAGTTTTTTCCCATCCTGTTTGTCCTATTACAAATCCGGATGCTATCCAGCCCAATGTGCCGAATACTCTAATAGCAGGAAACTGTTTACCGGGATCATGCATCTGCGTGAAAGCAACATTGTTCGACAATGCAATGGTGGGCATGTACAATAATGAATAAAAAAGAATAACCCAGTAAAAAATTGTATTGTCATTCACCTGGATCGCTAAATACAGCAACACGGCCCCGATAAGATGAAGTATGCCCATAAGTTTCTGAGCAGAAAAAAACCTGTCTGCAACCATTCCTACCAGGAAAGGTGATATCATGGTGGCGATGGCAAGCGCGCTGTAAGCAGCGCCAATCTGCACACCTGATGAATGGAGATTTTCAGACATGTAGGTTCCCATGGTAACATACCATGCACCCCATACAAAGTATTCAAAGAACATCATTATGGAAAGCAGCGTACCGGTCTTAGCGTTCATAGAAGAAATTTGTTGATCAAATATAAGGCATAAATTTACCCGCCATGAAGCCAACGTTTAACTATGGGAGCGACCATCTTACCTCAGGCACCGCTCTCGCCATTGCCCGTGGAAACATAAAAGGCGTACTTTCTGCGGAAAGCATAAGCAGGGTCAATCAAAGCCAGCAACATGTTCAGGAAATCATTTCTTCCCGGAAAACCGTGTATGGCATCAATACCGGTTTTGGTATCCTGGCGAATACAAGTATTTCGGATGAGGATACGCGATTGCTGCAATACAAAATTCTGCAGAGCCACAGTGTAGGTGTTGGTGATCCTGTTGCTGCTGAAATATCAAAGCTCATGCTCATCACAAAAGTGCATGCCCTGGCACAAGGGCATTCGGGTGTACAGCTTTCAACACTGGAAAGGATTATTTGGCACATTGACAACAATGTGTTACCAGTTGTTCCTGAAAAAGGTTCTGTAGGCGCATCCGGCGACCTCGCTCCGCTTGCCCACCTTTTTCTTCCACTGGTAGGGTTAGGCGAAGTTTATTACAATGGACAAAGAAAGCAAAGCATGGAGGTGTTGAAAAAAGAATCGCTTTCTCCCATCGCCCTTGGCCCTAAGGAAGGTCTTGCCTTGATCAATGGAACACAATTCATATTGTCTTTTGCAGTAAAGGCTGTTCAACGGTTGCATAATTGTCTTGATGCGGCAGACATCATTGGTGCTATGAGCCTTGAAGCGCTAACAGGCACACAGACTCCCTTTAATGCCAGATTGCATGACCTTAGGCCGTTTTCAGGAAATAAACTTGTTGCACAGCGGCTGAGGCTGATCCTTAAAAATTCAGACATCATGCAGAGTCATATTGATTGTGGCAGGGTGCAGGATCCATATTCACTGAGATGCATGCCGCAGGTGCATGGCGCATCAAGAAATGCCTGGCTGCATCTTAAGCAACTTACAACAATAGAACTGAACGCTGTTACAGATAACCCTGTTATCTTTTCTGCTGATGACACAATAAGCGGTGGAAATTTCCATGGACAGCCGCTCGCTTTACCATTAGATTATGCGTCAATTGCAGCTGCAGAAATTGGCAACATTGCAGACAGACGTTGCTATTTATTGCTTGAAGGCAAATGGGGCTTGCCTATGCTGCTGATGAACGATGTTGGGCTGAACAGCGGCTTCATGATTCCGCAATACACGACTGCGGCTTTGGTTACTGAAAATAAAACATTGTGTTTCCCTGCGAGCGTGGATAGCATTCCTACATCACTTGGACAGGAAGATCATGTTAGCATGGGAAGTATCAGTGGCAGAAAGCTGAATAAGATCATAGACAATCTGGAATATATACTGGGTATTGAATTACTATCCGCGTGCCAGGCCATTGAGTTCAGGAGGCCGCTTAAAAGCAGCGAAGTGCTTGAATTTGCACATGATTTTGTAAGAAACCATGTGTCGTTCGCGCAGGAAGACAGAATTTTTGCAGATGACATCGAAAAAATCACCAGGCTGATCAGTGACTTTTCGTTTGTACATGAGTGTGATATGTTTGCAAAATCTAAAAACATTATTTTAAATGAGGGATTTGAAGAGTTTACCTATTGAATGGTTTTCTCTCTGCCTGAAGCTTTAATTGTTTAACTATGACCCCTCCGATTCAATGTAAAGGCTGGATTCAGGAAGCCGCGTTGCGGATGCTGCAGAATAATCTTGATCCTGAAGTTGCGGAAAAGCCTGAAGATCTTATAGTGTATGGTGGAAGGGGAAAAGCTGCAAGAAATAAAGAAAGTCTTGACCTCATCATAAAAGCATTGAAAGAACTGAATGATGATGAAACACTGCTCGTTCAAAGTGGCAAGCCGGTGGGCATGCTGCAAACGCATAAAGATGCACCACGCGTGCTGATTTCAAATTCACAGCTTGTACCTAAGTGGGCAACATGGGAACATTTTGATGAGCTTGAAAAGAAAGGACTTATGATGTATGGCCAGATGACTGCAGGATCCTGGATTTACATCGGCTCACAAGGAATTGTTCAGGGAACATTTGAAACGTATGCAGCCATAGCGGATAAACATTTCAATAAAAGTCTTAAAGGCACTTTGAATGTTACTGCTGGCTTAGGAGGCATGGGTGGTGCGCAACCGCTCGCTATCACTATGAATGAGGGTGTTTGTCTTGCTGCAGAAGTTGAAAAGTGGAGAATCGAAAAACGACTGGAAACAAAATACCTTGACTCATTGATAGAAGATATAGATGAAGCGATTGATAAATCTCTCGAGGCAAAAAGAAACAAAAAACCTCTTTCTGTAGGAGTGGTATGTAATGCTGTGCATTTGCTCGAGCGGTTGCTGGAAAGGAATATTGTTCCGGATACATTGACCGACCAGACTTCTGCCCATGATCCGTTGATCGGCTACTGGCCGCATGAAATTTCGTATGAAGAAGCAAAATTTTTACGAAGCAATGATCCCGCCGGATATCTCGAATATGCCGGCAGATCGATGTACAGGCATGTTGAGCTGATGCTGGACTTAATGAATAAGGGAGCCATCACTTTTGATTATGGAAACAATATACGTGCTCGTGCAGCTGAAAGAGGATTAAAAAATGCTTTTGCTTTTCCCGGGTTTGTTCCGGCATATATCCGTCCGTTGTTTTGTGAAGGGAAAGGTCCGTTCCGGTGGGTAGCACTTAGCGGAGATCCGCACGATATTGCTGTTACTGATGAAACGATATTAAAATTATTCCCACAGGAGCAGTCTTTACAGCGATGGTTAAAACTTGCAAAAGAAAAAATTGCTTTTCAGGGGTTACCTGCAAGAATATGCTGGCTCGGGCAAGGACAGCGTGAACAGGCAGGTCTTGCTTTCAACGATCTCGTAAAGCAAGGCAAACTAAAAGCACCGATTGTTATAGGAAGGGATCACCTGGATACAGGTTCCGTAGCATCACCGAACCGGGAAACTGAAGCTATGCTCGATGGCAGCGACGCTGTTGCCGATTGGCCTTTATTGAATGCATTGGTAAATACAGCGGCTGGTGCCAGTTGGGTTAGCGTGCATCACGGAGGTGGGGTAGGAATGGGTTATAGCATTCATGCCGGAATGGTGATTGTGGCCGATGGAACGGATGAAGCTGCAGAACGGTTAAAAAAAGTGCTTCGCAACGATCCCGGTATCGGAGTGATACGTCATGCGGATGCCGGCTATGACATTGCGATCGACACTGCAAGAAGATACAGGCTGAATATAAAAGACCGCTTATTATAATGGCATCAACCATCATAACAAATATTAAACTTCTGGCTGGGATTAACAATGCAACAGAGCCATTGAGAAAAAATGATCTGGCAAAACTTAATAGTATAGATCAAGCATACGTAGTTATTGAAGGAGAAGAAATATCAGATTTTGGGAAGATGGAAGAATTAAAAATCAAAAAAATTCCTTCCAACGTAATTGATGCATCCGGGAAAATTGTTTTACCGGCATGGTGCGATAGTCATACGCACCTTGTATTTGCCGGCAGCAGGGAAGAAGAGTTTGTAGATAAAATAAGGGGAATGAGTTATGCAGAAATCGCACAGAAGGGTGGTGGCATTCTGAATTCTGCAAAAAAAGTTAACGACGCAACCGAAGAACAGTTATTCCTTGAAGCTTATAAAAGACTTAATGAAGCAGCAGCATGCGGAACTGCGAATATAGAAATAAAAAGCGGTTACGGATTATCGTTAGAAGGTGAACTGAAAATGCTGCGGGTGATAAAAAGAATAAAAAACTCATCACGACTGACCATCAAATCAACATTTCTCGGCGCTCATGCCATTCCTGCGGAATATAAAGATAATCGTCAGGCATATATCTCGCTGATTATTGATGAGATGCTTCCGAAAATAAAAGATGAACAGTTGGCCGATTACATTGATGTTTTCTGTGAAAAAGGTTTTTTTACTAATGAAGAAACAGAGCGGATCTGTTTAGCCGGTAAAAAACAAGGGTTGAAATCAAAAATTCATACTAACCAGTTAAGTGCTTCAGGCGCGGTTGAGACTGGAGTAAAACTTTCTGCTGTTTCCGTTGATCATCTTGAAATAATTGACGAAGATGCTGTCTGTGTGTTGAAAAATTCGGCAACCATTGGCACTCTTTTACCTACCGCTGCATTCTTTTTAGGAATGCAGTATCCTCCTGCCCGGTTACTGGTTGATAAAGGTTGCGCTATTGCGCTCGCTACTGATTGCAATCCTGGATCGTCTCCCGGTTACAATATGAACTTTGTGGTGTCACTCGCGTGCATAGGAATGAAAATGCTGCCGGAAGAAGCGATTAATGCTGCCACTTTCAATGGCGCGTGCGCACTTGAACTGCAGCATCAGACCGGCAGTATTGCAAAAGGAAAAAAAGCTGATATTAACATTACAAAGCCGGTTACTTCTATTGCATATCTTCCATATTCATTCTCTTCGATGCAAATAGACAAAACAATCATTAAAGGAGATTTACATTACATTAGCTGATGAAACATTTCAAAGTGTATTCCAGGCAGGATGTACTTTCCTATACCAGATTACGCAGGTTCGTAACGAGGATAGGTGAACATGTGAATGTTGCTGAAGATAAATCAAACATTGCTGCTTCAATTGAAAGTTCCTCATCAACCTATATACTCTTTGGTATACCTGAAGACATTGGGATCCGTGCCAACATGGGCATCGGAGGAGCAAATACTGTTTGGGAACCTTTTCTGTCTGACTTCCTCAACTTTCAGAGCAATGATTTTCTTGATGGGAAGGAAGTATTGGTGCTGGGCTATTTTGACTTCAGTGAAATGAAATTTCTTATTGAACAAAACGCCCTGCATGTAGAGGAAAAAACTGATGCATACCGGCATGCTGTTATCACAATAGATGAAGAGGTGGAACAACTTACAAAGTTAATAACTAGTGCGGGCAAAATTCCGATTGCCATTGGCGGAGGCCACAACAATGCATATCCCCTGATTAAAGGCGCGGCGAAAGGTTTGCATAAATCAGGGCGAATACCTCTTGCACAGATTAATTCAATCAACCTTGATGCACATTCAGATTTCCGGCCGGTAGAAGGCAGGCACAGTGGCAACGGATTCAGGTATGCGGAAGAAGATGGTTTTCTTGAAAAATACTGCATACTTGGCTTACATGAAAATCATCTTCCACAAAATGTTTGGCTTGATATTGTAAATAATCCGTTTATAGACTTCATAACTTTTGAGGATATCTTCATTCACGAGAAAAGGAATTTTATACAGGCAATGGCGCATGCAGTTGACTTCACAGATGATAACTACACGGGCGTAGAAGTCGATCTTGACTGCATTCAGAATGTTCTATCGAGTGCGATAACACCTTCAGGAATTTCTCCTTTGCATGCAAGGCAGTTCATGAGTTATACTTCTAATAAATGCAAGGTCGCCTACCTGCATATTTGCGAAGGTGCTGCTGTGCTTGAAGACGGAAGAAAATCGGAAACAACAGGAAAGCTTATCGGATACCTGGTGACTGATTTTATTAAAGGAAAATAAAAATCACGGCAACTGATTGATCGGCTGATCGGATCTATGGTCAAGATCTGCATCAACTTTTTTTCCTTTCAGATCACTATTGGTTACCTGTTCTTCCTTCCCTCTTTCTTCACCAGGCGCCTTATCAACAGCTTGCTGGTCTTTGTTTGAAGGATAATTTCGTTGTTCAGGAATTTCTTTACTGTTGCTATCCATAACTCACGTTTGACAGATCAGTAAAAATAATTATGCCAGACAAATGAACAATGCATGTGGTTTATATTCAGTTTATTTGAAAATGGAAATCATCATAAGAAGAGCAGTCAGGGAAGATTGTCCACGTATGCTTGAACTCGTGAAGGAACTTGCAATTTTTGAACGTGCACCGGAAGAGGTGACGGTATCTTTGGAACATTTTGAAGAAAGCGGATTCGGTCCTAATCCTGTTTACTACGCTTTTATAGCTGAAGAAAGCGGATTCGTTGTAGCTTTTGCATTATACTATATCCGGTATTCAACATGGAAAGGCCAAAGGATGTATCTCGAAGACATCCTTGTTACTGAGCAACATCGAGGTAAAAAGATAGGGCAAATGTTGATGGACACATTAATTAGAGAAGCAAAGCAAAAAAACCTGCAGGGGATTACCTGGCAGGTTCTCGAATGGAATGAACCTGCAATAAAATTTTACAGTAAATACAAGCCATCTTTCGATAACGAATGGATTAATTGCAGTATTTCGATCTGAAAAACTTAATCACGGGGAAGCATTGGTAAATGTCTTTTCAATTCAGTAAAGCGCTTATCGAAACGTGTGAGTGCCATGTCGCCCTGATTATGGTGATAAGTATCATTTTTATGACCAAGAGTAACAACATGTTTGGGAATACTGCTTTCAAAATAATATATGCCACCCCATTTCAATTCATCTTCACGTGTCGAAAAATTAACCTTTTCATACTCTTCTGAACACACCAGATTTCCCCGATTCACATAATACACTTCTGTAAATTCAGTGGAGTCGAGAATATAGTCTATCTGGAAATAGAGGATGCGTGTTCCATTGGAAAGATAGCGCCATGTTTCACGGTAATTGTAACCGTCCTTAAGATATTTTTCCAGGTAGAAATTTTGGGTTGATTTGTCTGCAAGACTGTCTGTCTGTTCTACATACGTGTACAAATCCCTTATGTGTGCACTGTTTGACTGGCTGAATGAAAAAAAAGGGAGAGCAAAAAATAGTACCAGGATAAAAACACTACATCTTAACCTCATGCTGCGAAGTTAAGAAACGGTCAATATTAATGGGTCGCCACTATTCCCATAAGATCACCTTTTACTTCTTTTTAGCTTTTCCGTTTATTTCGAACAGCGTGCATTCAAATCAACCTTTACGCTGTATTAAAAAATATTTTCCAATTTGCTATGACCTTGGTTGATTGGATATTACTTTAGCATCACTTAACGTACCCAACATCCTTTCAAATACCAACTCCCTTTATTCTAATTGGTTATCAATTCAGAACATTCCAATGGTCTGATTTTTGCTTTAATCTGTCCGTTATATGAAAAGATTTTTGCTTTTCGCATTATTGTTTACTACCCTAAATTTTTCAACCCGTGCTCAAAACGTTTTTGACCCCGGTGATCCGATAATCAGGTATGAAGGTGCCCAACCGCTTGGTAGTTCCCGACACCCCGATCCATCTGTTCCAGGTCTTCAAAAATGGGTGAGTACCGCTACAATAGGTGTTTCTGTTGGAACCGACACCTTTGATGCATCACCTTTCAAACAGTACTTTCTTAATGTGAACGGAGCCCGGATGGCTTTCCGTCTTAAATTTCCATATAGTTACGGCAACCCTGACAGCGCGGGTAAAAAGTATCCTGTAAACCTTTTTCTCCACGGTGGTGGGGAAGTGGGTTGCAGTACGAATGGGGGTGTTTATAATAATGAAAAACAGTTGTGGCTGGGTGGAAAACTGTTTCTTGATCATGTTCTCAAAAATGAATTTGACGGCTTTTTATTATACCCGCAGCTGGTAGTAACAGAAGGGTGCTTTGCCGGATGGGGTACAGCGCCAACTGCAAATTTCACTGCGATTCTTGCTATAGTTGATTCGCTGGTAAAATATGTACATGCTGATAATGACCGTCTGGTAATTGATGGCCTTTCAGGAGGTGGTTATGGAACATGGAGGATGGCCGATGCCTACCCCAAAAGAGTGGCCAAGATCATGCCTTCCGCTTCTGCAGGATCAACCAATAACAGAAATGCTTTTGTTCATATACCGATATGGTTTGCCACTGGAGGAAAAGATGTCGATCCCTCACCTGAACAGGCACAATACACTTTAAATAAACTAAAAGAAATAGGGGCTGATGTACGGTATACAATTTTTCCTGAACGTGGACACTCTGTTTGGTACCAGCACTGGCGTGAACCTGATTTTGTTGCTGCCATGAATGATGTGCACAAGGCTAACCCCCTTGTTTTTTTTCAGCGTTCTGAGTTCTGTAATGAAGCCGATGTAAATGCAAAGCTTGGTCTTACAGCAGGGTTTTATGCTTATGAATGGCAACGGGATGGCCAGACGATCGCAACATCTGTAAATAATGTACCGACTATTATAGACGGCACGTCTATCATTTCATATACAGGTAATGAGATAACGGTTAAATTATATGGCGTATATCGCGCACGTTTTAAAAGAACGGCTGCTTCAGAATGGTCAGACTGGTCACGGAAGCCGGCAAATATAGCTACCAAAGGAAACACTCAAACCTTACCCATACAGGTAAACGGAGCAAAAAGCAGGGTGCTGCCATCGCTTGATGGAAGCACAACAGTTCCGCTTACTCTCGCACCCGGATTTATTAATTACCAGTGGTACCGTGTAAGCGACGATTCTATGGTAGCTACTACACAGGTATATGATGCCCCGGTGGGAGAATATAAAGCGAGATATGAAGAACAATATGGTTGTGGTACATTGTTTTCGCCATCTTTCACCGTTGTGGACGCAAATGGCTCACCGAAACCAGACGCTCCGAATACTTTGACCGCTGTTCCCGTAACACAAAGCAGCATTAAAATAACCTGGAAGCAGGGTGCAGGTGAAAATGGATTTGAAGTGTACAGGGGCACTATAACAGGCGGACCTTATCAGTTCGTTTCTCTGCTCGCAGAGAATACTACAACATTTACCGATACAGGACTGGTAAAAAATACCCTGTATCATTATCTGGTTAGGGCAGTAAATGAAACAGGAGCATCGGTTCCAACCAATCAGGCATCAGCAAAAACACTTATTGATAATACTCCACCAACTGCGCCGTCAGGGCTTGCATTTACAGTCAGCACCAAAACATCCGTGCGCCTTACATGGAAGGCATCAACAGACAACGACAAGGTAGCACGTTATGATGTTTATGTAAATGGTGTTAAAACTTATAGTGTTCCGGAAAGCGGATTTACAGTAACAGGTCTTGACAGCCTGATCCCATACACCTTTATTGTAAAAGCTGTGGACGCGGCAGGAAATGTTTCACCTCCCAGTAACCAGGTTACGTACACAAAAGCCGATGCGGTTCATGGTACCAAACCAGGCATCCCATCATCCGTTGAAGCAAGTGCTGTTGATTATACCAGGATCAAAATAAGCTGGGCAGATACGTTGAGCAGCGAAACAGGATTTGAGATCGTTCGTTCAGCAGCTGTTGATGGTACATATGTTCCTATAGGAACTGCACCTGCAAATTCAATTTCATTTACCGATTCAGGTCTTGCAGCTTCAAAAAAATATTTTTACCGTGTACGGTCTGTAAATGCAAATGGAGAATCAGGATTTAGCCCGAAAGTTAATGCAACCACATTGGCGATGCCTGATACACCGGCGGAACCACCTCAGCTTACAGGTGAAGCCGCACAGAACGGTTCAGTATTACTCACCTGGTCGGATATTACAAACGAAACAAATTATATAGTATACAGGTCGGCCGATAACATCACGTTTACACTGATTGCAACGTTACCTGCTAACAGTAACGCCTATACGGATGCGGAAGTAACAGGGTTTGCCACGTATTATTATTATGTGATAGGTTCGAACAACTCGGGGAACGGTGCTCAGAGTAATACACTTGAAATACGCGCCGGCAATAATCCACCAGTTATCAGTGGCCTCCAAAGCATTTATGTAAAAGCAGCGTCCACGTACACTGAAAGCTTTACAGTTACAGATGATGCAGGGGATAAGACAAGTATAAGTATTAGTAATAAACCGGCGTTTGTTACACTTAGCGGTGGTGTAAATGGTAATTACAATATAAATGTTGCTCCGTTATCTGAAAATGTAGGAGAGTATTATCTTACCATAATTGCCAAAGACAACAACGGTAAATCAACATCTCAGGTGATAACGGTCACTGTAGCTGATCAGCATACGAAGTCAGTATATGTTAATTTTGGGAGTTCAGGCAAAAGTGCTCCCGCACCATGGAACAACTGGCTGGGAAATATAACCGCCAACAGTAATTCAGGAGCTTTGAAGGACGAAAATAATGCAACGACAACTATCAGTGTGACTGCTGTAAACGCATGGTCTGGAACAACAAACCTTGGTCATATTACCGGTAACAATTCGGGGGTATTTCCTGATGCTGTATTGCAGAGTGGTATAAGCGACACTGCACAGGTAAAACAATTAAAGATCAGCGGCCTTAATTCCCAAAAGCAATATAACATAGTGCTTGTAGGCAGCCAGAACGAAGGTTACGAAGCGAAATCGGAATATTCAACAATGTCGCAATCAAATATTCTTGATGCCCGGTACAATACAAATCAAACCGGTAATCTTAATTCACTGGCTCCTGACGCCAATGGTGAAATACTCATTACAATCACACGAAAAGATGGGAGCGCCGCAACCTACCTGAATGGATTAATGATTGAAGAATATGCAACAGATATTGCTGCGCTCAACCCGAATAATCTATCAGCAGAGCCGCTGAACCGCACAACGGTTAAGCTTACATGGTCAGACAGAACGAACAACGAAAACTTCCTGAACGGCTACGAGATTACCAGGGCAACAGACTCTGCATTTACAGCGGATGTTACAACCATTCCGTTACCAGCTAACAGCAATGCATATACGAATACCGGCCTCACTGCGGATACTAAATACTGGTACCGTGTAAGGGCCAGGCTTGCCTCTGGTTATTCAGATTACAGCAAAAGAGTGCAGGTAGCAACACCGGGAGCAATCGTGTATGTAAACTTCAATGTTACGGTTGAAGACGCTGGCGCACCATGGAACAATCTTACTACGCCGCCCCTGTCCAATTTTACAACACCGTTACTGAAAGATCAGTCTAACAAAACGACAAAAATGGCGTTGACGCTTGAGAAGGAATTTAACGGAGAATTTACAGCAGGTATGACTACCGGCAATAATTCCGGTGTTGTTCCTGATGACGTGCTGCAGGCAAATTATTGGCTCGATAAAGGCCAGGTGAGCGAATTTAAAGTGTCTGGGTTGAATCACAGTAAACGGTATCGGTTTGGATTTATAGGTAGTTCAGGGCCTGTTAACTGGTTCAAAGGAAATTATACGGCATCATACACGGTGCATGATAAAACTGTTTACCTGAACTCGTGGTACAATACTACTAAGATTGTTTATATAGGAGATGTTGCGCCAGATGCAGATGGTAAAGTGTTGCTTGATTTTTCAACAACACCTGAAGCAGGATATGGATTCAATTCCGGGCTGATCATAGAAGAGTATAACTATACACCCGTGCAGCAACCTGTTGACACAACACACACACCGGTAGATACCATTCCAAATGATCCACCACCGGTGGATACCATCCCGGATAATCCGCCGCCGGTGGATACCATTCCGGACAATCCCCCACCAATAGATACGATTCCGGATCTTCCTCCGCCGATAGATTCATTCCCTGACAATCCCCCACAGGTAGATTCACTGCCTGATCAGGAGCCAGAAGAGATCAAAGCATATCCAAACCCATTCAAAAATGATGTACAGTTACGCTTCTACAATCGTGATGCAACGAAAAAAATAGGCGTGGAGATACACGACTCTTATGGCAGGTTGATTTACCGCCAGGAATATGGAACACGGACAGCAGGCAACAACATTCTGGTGATAAATGGATTCTCGAGTAACCTGCGGATTGGTATGTACCTCCTGACATTGGATATGGATGGTAAGCGAGTGAAAACGATTAAGCTGATTAAAAAAGGTTATTGATTATAAAGGTCTCATGATACATTTGCTGTGTTAATAAAACAGTATTAATCATGAGACCTTATATTCTTGCAGAGAATACCTGGAAAATTGTAAAAGACGAAAACTACGAACTGGCTATACTGCCATGGGGCGCTACCGAGGCGCACAATTATCATCTGCCATATGCTACTGATGTAATTGAGGCCGATCACATCGCAGCAGAATCTGCGCGGATTGCGTGGGAGAAAGGAGCAAAAGTAATTGTACTTCCCACCATTCCTTTCGGAGTAAATACAGGTCAGTCAGACATTAAACTCGACATTAATCTTAATCCAACCACGCAGCTGGCGATCCTGGATAATATTGTACAGGTGATGGACAGGTTCAGCATCAACCGTTTTATGATTCTGAACAGTCATGGTGGCAATGATTTTAAAATACTGATACGTGAATTGGGGCTGCGTTATCCTAAAATGTTCCTATGCACGTCTAACTGGTTTCAGTCGATAGATAAAAGCGAATTTTTTGACGAGGTAAAAGGCGATCATGCTGATGAAATGGAAACAAGCCTGATCATGCATCTTGCTCCTGAACTGGTGCAGCCACTTGAAGAAGCTGGGGATGGCCGTGAAAAGAAACATAGGATCAAAGAATTTTCTGAAGGATGGGTGTGGGCCGAAAGAAAATGGTCAAAGATTTCAGCGGACACAGGGACGGGCAATCCTAAAAAAGCTACGAAAGAAAAAGGAGAACGGTCATTTACAAAGATCACTCAAAAAATGGCAGAGGTGATGTACAAGATTGCGAAAAGTGATTTGAATGATCTGTATGAATGAGTATTTATCTTTCTAATTTAAAATTTTTTTCAAATTTAGGCCTGGTAAAATGATTTGCCGCTTTCCATCCGGAGCGATAGATCCATTGTGTCATACGTGTTAATTTCTGAATATCAATCCGCGAAGCTTCATCCATAGGTGTATGATAATCCTTGTGCAGTGTTGATGTAAAATAAATGGCAGGAATGCCGAGTCTTGCATAAGGCAGATGATCGCTCCTGAAATAAAAATATTCTGGATGTGAAGGCTTGTCCCATAAAGTATCGATTAAAAATTTGGGTCCTTCACTATTTGCTTCCAGAGCCATTTGTACGAGGTCAAGTGAATTCATATGAGGAGGAGAAGCACCAAGAAGTGCTGCACTGTCGAGTTGGTTTCTGCCGATCATGTCT
>DATLDR010000130.1:0-12530 GCA_035525775.1 Flavitalea sp. | reverse complement strand
TTCATTGATCTTTTTTGTGTACTTACCTGTACAGAGTATTAGCAGTCCTGTAGCAAGCGGATCGAGTGTACCAGCATGTCCGATCTTTTGAATTTTAATAAGGTTGCGTATTTTTCTTACAACATCGAAAGAGGTCCAATCATAAGGTTTATCGATAAGTAATACTTGTCCTTCAGAGTAGATATTGTTCATGTGTAACTAAGGTAATTGATAATAATTGTATGTTAGCAAAGGGGCAAAACGCAAAACGCATGAGGGAAACGCCCTTTGCGTTTTGCCTTTTGCCTCATATTGCCTGCCGTGCTTTAAGTTCTAAATATTTATTTACTGTATTTATTGTCAGATGTTCAGGAGCTGTTAAAATGGTAAAGATACCAAGCTGTTGAAGTTCCTTTACCATCAGCCGTTTTTCGTGAACGAATTTTTCGGCAATCGTTCTGGTATAAAGGCTTTCAATATCATCTACCGGTGCTTCAGTAAGCTGTCGTAGTTCTGTATTTTCAAAAAATACAACAAGCACGAGGTGTATTTTAGCAATCGATCGCAGATAGGGCAACTGACGTTGTAAAGCTGTCAGCGATTCAAAGTTTGTAAACAGCACAATAAGGCTTCTCTGGCTAATACGTGTGCGCAAAAGCGCATATAATTTTTCATAATTACTTTCTCCGAACAATGTTTTCTGGTCATATAAAGTTTCAAGAATATTATTCATTTGATTTGCCCGCCGCTCAGCAGGCAACACCTGACCTATTGTTTCACTAAATGTTACCAGTCCTGCCCGATCCTGTTTCAACAATGCAACTCTTGAAAGAATCAATGAAGCATTGATGGCATAATCAAGAAGTGTCATTCCTTCAAAAGGCATTTTCATTACCCTGCCTTTGTCTATGATACAATATACCTGCTGGCTCCTTTCGTCCATATAATTATTTACCATATGGTGACCACCTTTACGTGCTGTGGCCTTCCAGTTGATCGTCCGGATGTCGTCGCCGGAAACATATTCCCTGATCTGTTCAAATTCTACGCTTTGGCCAATCTTCCTGATCCGGCGGTTACCTGATTCAGACAGATTATTTGAATAAGCGAGCAGATCATATTTACGAAGCGAGAAGTAAGAAGGATAAACTTTTACCATCTGCTGTGAAGGTATTTTATACCGGCGAACTACAAGATTCAGCGGTGTATACACAAACACGTTCAGGTCGTAGAAAATATACTCACCACGTTCTACGGGCTTCAGTATGTAAGTGAGGGTGTGTTGTTCTCCTGAAGGAATAATATCGCGAAGCATAAAATCACGCCGCTGAAACTGTACAGGCAGCTCATCTATTATCCTGGTGCCGGCGCGAAACGAATAATCGTTCACCAGAATGATCTGTATTTTATTGTCATCACCGTTACTTAAACGTTCGGGTAATATCCTTCTCGCTTTCAG
The DNA here is from genome assembly GCA_035525775.1 of Flavitalea sp. Classification (GTDB taxonomy): domain Bacteria; phylum Bacteroidota; class Bacteroidia; order Chitinophagales; family Chitinophagaceae; genus Flavitalea. The sequence continues at coordinate 11,092 of DATLDR010000130.1, read as the reverse complement.
GCCATCCGGGTTGCGGTACAAAACGATATAATCTATAATTACCAGCAGGAAAAAAACAAAAGTAAAAATGCGCGCTATTACAAAAAGTATCGGTGAAAAATAAGCGAATACAAACAACACGATGAGTGATGCCAGCGACAGGTAAAAACCTTTGCTGAAGAATAACGATTGCAGGTATTGCCTGATTAAATTCATCTATAATATTTATCGCGGCACTTCAATCGATTGAATGATCTGTGTAATTATCTCATCCGTGTCAGTTCCTTCCATTTCTTTTTCCGGGGTTAAAGTTATTCTGTGCCGGAGCACCGGCGGTGCGATATAAATAACATCTTCCGGTGTAACAAAATCCCTTCCCTGCATAGCAGCGTATGCTTTTGCGCCATTGAGTATTCCGATAGACGCGCGTGGAGAAGCACCCAGGTAAATTGATTTATGCGCACGGGTGTTTGAAACAATTACAGTAATGAAAGTAACAAGTTTGTCTTCCACATGAATATCCCGAACCTGAGCACGCAGGCTATCTATATCTGTTGCAGACATCACGGGATGCACCATTTCAAGCTGCGATCCGGGCTTATTCCGGTGATGATTCAGTACAATGTTAAATTCCTGTTCAGCTGTAGGATATTCAACATTTATTTTAAATAAAAACCTGTCTAGTTGTGCTTCAGGAAGGTGATAGGTACCTTCCTGCTCAACAGGATTCTGTGTAGCCACAACGATAAAAGGCGCAGCAAGGTGAAATGTGTTTCCGTCAACAGTTACCTGCCTTTCTTCCATCACCTCGAATAAGGCAGACTGCGTTTTAGCTGGTGCCCTGTTTATCTCATCTATAAGTATAATATTACTGAATATCGGACCCTGCCTGAATTGAAATGTATTTTCACGCGGGTTGAAAACTGAAGTACCGATCACATCGCTCGGCATAAGGTCGGGTGTAAATTGTATTCTTGAAAATCCAACTGAAATGCTTTTGCTCATCAACTTTGCCGTGAGTGTTTTTGCAACGCCCGGTACACCTTCAATTAATACATGTCCATCCGCTAGCATTGCTGCAAGCAGCAATTCAACCATCTGCTCCTGGCCTACTATCACTTTTCCTATTTCTCCCTTAAGCGATTGCACCGAATGCTGAAAACCGCTAAGATCCGTGCGCTGATCCAATATGTTTTCTTCCATACTATGCTTTATTTATAAATGTATCTATTTTATCATTAAATGCCAGTAATTCCTGATCAGTAACGGCATACGATTCATCAATTTTCTTCATCTCATCTATCATACTTTTTACTAACGTTACCGGGTAACCGCTTTTAAAAGCCAGACGGCCAATGAAATCATTATCCAGCTGTGTGGTAGCCATATTATACCGGCTTCTGATATGGCCCAGAAAATGAGTTGAAATTTTCAATGCAAGATTTTTATTGTCCTTCCGCTGGTAATATAACCGCCCGATTGTTTTTACAAAATCCAGGGATGTATTGTTTAATTTTTTAACAGAGGGTATTATTCTTTGCTTTCGCTTCGATTCAAATAAATAAATAACAACAAATAAAACTACAGCCAGCCAGAATGCCCACCGCAGCACATCGTTTTCGAGGAACGCTGCAAGTTTTGAAAAGGCAGACTTATTACCGTAATCATTTCCATTTATATGATGCCGGTAATAATCGTCCCATACAACATGTTCAACTGTGTCCGGCACAGATGATAGGACCAGGTCGTAGTATTTTTTATTGTCTTTATGTAACAGGAAATAATTGGTGAGCGCTCCGGGAGCAAGATGCATCAATACAGTTCCACCACCCTGGTAGGTAAATTTTACGAAGTTGGCATATCCGCCTTTACTGCGTCCGAGAATATTCGTGACAGAAGTGTCCATTTTCGTGAAATAGTTATCCAACCGCACTCCCGGGAAAGTGAATTTTACAGAATCATCTTTAACCGGATCGAAAATGCTTACTGTGAGCGAATCATGAAAATAATCAGGGTATTGTTCAGATATTTCTAGCTTGAAACTGTCCAGAAGATTCTGGCCAATATCCATTGCTGAAATAAACACATGATTGCCCCCAATGGCATGACTCAATATTGCCTTCAATTCACTTTCACTGGGCCTCACGGAATGGCCAATGATGATATAGGCCGTAGAATTTGCATACTGGTCGAATGATTCCGGCGACTTATCGTTCGATACAACCTGTGAATTTTTAAACAGGTAATGCAGATTATTATAAGCGTAATAAGTACCGTAAGGTATTTTATCATTTCGCCAAAGGGTGATTCTTTTGTTGAGGGCCTTTCCGCATGAAGCAAACTGAATCAGCATAACGCAAAAAACGATAACACGGTATGTAAGGCGATCATTCAACTGCTCCGGTTAAACAGGTTAAAATTTTTTCTGATCGCCTCGAACTGGGTTTCGGTGGGGTTCAATTCACCATACCATACATACTCATAAATATGGGTGAGCTTCGAAAATAGTTTTACGTTATTATGCTTTTGCAACTGAAGCAGATAATCTCTGTTAGTAAACTTTGCATTCAAAATAATTAAATGATTATCGCTCAGCACCTTCAATGTTTTCAGATACATGTAACGGATCGCATGACGGTAACTTTTATTTTCTATCGCCTCATTTATTTTTTCATCAAGGTTGCCATTAATCGTTCCATCATCTGATCCGACACTTTTTTTTCTGTTACGCCTGCCCCCTGAAAGAATAAAAAAATTATTGACCACGATCACCTGGTATAAACCGAAGATTACTGCCGCTATCAGCAATGAATACAGGATTACTTTTAAAGCAACACTGCGTGATAAATCAGAAAGCATCTTCATCAATGCATTTTTTTTACGGAGTGTGTCATCTTTCCAATACCTCATGTCGTTCGCGTAGGCGAATTCCCGCGACTTTTTCATTTTTTGTGAAACAGAATCAGGTACTTTTCTTTCACTGGCATAATGGCGGGACGAAATATTATCCTGGGCAAGCGTAAGTGTAACGTAGCAGATAAAAAAATACATTAAACAAAAAACGATCCGCTTCATCTTTGCATAATATTAATTTCTAAGTGAAAAGTTAAAAGTTAAAAGTTAGAAGTTTGATTTCGCTTTTCACTTTCACAATATTTCTTGTGCACCCTTATTGGCAACACGATAAAATACCAGGATATAAAAGCGAGGGACAATATCAGGATGGTAATGCTGACAGGTTTTGGCATAGTAGAATATCTTGTAATAAATCCTTCAAGAAAAGCAGCTGCTATAAATACCGGAACCAATCCGATCATCAGCTTCATCCCATCGCGTGCACCAGTTTTAAGTGAATCGATCCTTTTAAAGGTTTTTGGAAACAACAGGCTGTTGCCAAGAATCAGGCCTGCGGCTCCGGCGATAATGATGGCAGAAATTTCCAGTGTGCCATGAATCCATACCACAAGAACCGATTGCCATCCTAAATTCTTCATAAAGAAAAAAGTCTGAAACGATCCGAGCATCATTCCATTTTCGAACAGCATCCATATGGTTCCGACAGAAGCAAACAGTCCGCCTAAAAAAACCATGAAAGCCACTTTTATATTGTTGAGTGCAATGGTAAAGAACATAGTAAGGGGATCGTTTGATTTATATACACTAAACGGATCTCCTTTTGCTATATTGGATTCAGTCATTTCAACATAAGCATCGCCAAGTATCCCTCTTACAAAAGTCTGATCCTGGGCGGCAGAAAATGAGGCCATCAGAGCGAATACTGTAAATACCAGAAAAGAATAGAGCAAAGCTTTATGATGCCTGCGCACAACAAGTGGCAATTCTGTTGTCCAGAAGGTAAGCAGCCTCGACCTTTCTTCCCTTTTATTTTTATATATACCGAGATAAATTTTTGATGCGAGGCCGTTGAGGTATTGTGTCACCTTGCTTTGTGGATAATACGTTCTTGCATAACCAAGATCGTTAACCAATTCAGTAAATTCCTGCGCCATCTCATCCGGATCGGAGGAAGATTCATACTGGTAACCTTTCCACTTTTCTATATTCTTTTTTATGAATAATCCCTCGCGCATGATGCACTAATATAATAGATTATCTTTAACTACCTATGCCGCTGGTAAAGTTAGATACGGGATACAATATTGAAGTGGAATTTGTGGTGGCGCCTTTCGTGCAGCGATTATTGGCATGGACAATCGATGTGTTCATTTGCTGGATGCTTACAAAAGCTATCGCTGTTCTTCTGAACACTTATTCATTTTTTGTATGGACCAACACCTGGAGTATTAAAGGCGTTTTTGTCAGTATGCCTGTATTGTTCTATCACCTGGTAAGTGAAATTACCATGAATGGACGCAGTGCCGGAAAGATGCTGATGAAATGCAGAGTGGTTACAGAAGAAGGCGGTCAGCCGGGAATAGGACAATATCTCATCCGCTGGTCGTTCAGACTGGTAGATTTTCCTTACTGGATATTAATCGCCACAGTATCTGGCGTAATGCCGTGGTGGACACTTCCGCTTGTTTTCACTGGAATCGCAAGTATCATGCTCACGCAGAAATCACAAAGAGTAGGCGACATTGTCGCAGGCACCATTCTTATCGACACGAGGAACAGCACCTCATGGGAAGACACCGTTTTTACCGAGATCAGTGATCATTACAAACCAAGGTATCCGCAGGTAATGCAACTGAGCGACCGTGACATTAATACACTGAAGAATGTTATAGATACGGTGAAAAAGAACAATGATCACGATCTGGCCAACAGGATCGCACAGCGTATCATTTCAAAAACAAAAATCGAAACGGAAGAATACGCGATAGATTTTCTTGAAACGCTGCTGCTTGATTATAATTACTACTCCACCAGATAGTCTACCTAAATGCCGCACCTGCGATTGCTCCTACAATTGCCAGTATATAAATTGCAATCATGATGATAAACAAAATACCCATGAATCGGAAGCACGCTTTCAGGTTTCTGAAAGATGATTGAACTTTGAGCTGTTCGTTGCTTTGAATTGCCGTTTGCATCTGCGAAGCAAATTTGTACAGGTAAAGGCAGGGGAAAAAATACACGGCAGTGAGTACGAGATATATTACGGTGAGTACGCCGCTTCCAACCATTCCTGCGCTGCCCATGGACGACATCATCGCGCCCATTATTGATCCCGCAAATAATGCGAAGATCACTAACAATCCACAAAAAACAAATCCGATAATGGCAAGAAATTTTGCCCACCTGGCGGCTTCACCCAAATAACTGATGCTTTGCTGATCGAACTGCAGTTCGAAGATGCTTTGGTTTTGCTGGTCCATATGTAAAGGTTTAGTGAGTGTATTGTAAAATAATCAATTCCAATTAATAGGCAATAGCAAACAATACTCTCTCTTTACTTGGCTTGCCGGTAAGAATGCATTTACCTTCTTCGTGCGGATTATTTAATGGAATGCAGCGTATGGTGGCTTTTGTTTTTTCCTTAATGGTTTCTTCTGTTTCTGCAGTGCCATCCCAATGTGCCGAAATGAAACCGCCTTTTTCTTTCAGCACGTTTTCGAATTCTTCCCACGTGTCTGCTTTTGTTATAAGCTTTTCACGGAATGACAAAGCATTCCGGAACATGCTATGCTGTATCTCATCGAGCATCGCGAGTATATGGTCGGGTAAACCATCCAAAGATATGCTCGCTTTTTCTCTTGTATCCCTCCTGGCTACTTCAGCGATGTTATTCTGCAGATCTCTCGCGCCTATGGCTACACGAACAGGCACACCCTGAAGTTCATACTGCGCAAATTTCCAACCTGGCCGCTGGTTGTCGCTGTTATCATATTTTACCCTGATTCCTTTTGCTTTCAGCTCCTTCACAATTTCACCTGCCTTCGCGTCAATTTCGATTTTCTGGTCATCACCTTTGTAAATGGGAATAATCACTACCTGCAGCGGTGCGATCTTTGGAGGCAGAACAAGACCTTCATCGTCACTGTGTGCCATCACCAAAGCTCCGACAAGGCGTGTACTGACGCCCCAGCTGGTAGCCCACACATAATCAAGCTTATTATTTTTATCGGAAAATGTAACTTCAAAAGCTTTGGCAAAATTCTGACCGAGAAAATGCGATGTACCTGCCTGCAAAGCCTTTCCATCCTGCATCATCGCTTCAATGCAGTAAGTGTCTACAGCACCGGCAAATCTTTCTGATGCAGTTTTAACTCCTTTGATCACAGGAAGCGCCATCCAGTTTTCTACAAAATCAGCATACACCTCCAGCATCCTGGTGGTTTCTTCAACTGCTTCCTGAGCCGTAGCATGAGCTGTATGTCCTTCCTGCCATAAAAACTCTGCGGTTCGCAGAAATAATCTGGTCCTCATCTCCCATCTTACTACGTTTGCCCACTGGTTGATAAGAAGGGGAAGATCGCGGTACGACTGAACCCAGGTTTTATAAGTGTTCCAGATGATTGTTTCGCTTGTTGGCCGTACGATCAATTCTTCCTCGAGTTTCGCATCAGGGTCTACAATAATACCACTGCCATCCGGATCATTTTTCAAACGGTAATGGGTAACTACTGCGCATTCCTTGGCAAATCCTTCAACATGCGCCGCTTCCCTACTTAAAAAACTTTTTGGAATAAAGAGAGGGAAATATGCATTCACATGACCGGTATCCTTGAACATCCTGTCGAGCACATCGCGCATATTTTCCCATAACGCAAAGCCATATGGTTTGATGACCATACAACCCCTTACTGCTGAATAGTCTGCAAGCTCTCCCTTGATCACAAGGTCATTGTACCACTGGGAATAATCCGCTTTTCTCGATGTAATTGCCTTACTCATTTATATCTGATTCTGTCTTTAAGATAAATTCCCGGCCTCAAGATAGAACCGATCGCTTTTAACAAATCGGGTGCTATGCTTTTCTTTTTTCCGGTGTCTATTATTCGTAACTTTACTAGCGTGGACGCAAAAGTAGCAACTTAGTCCATAACGATAAAAATCATCATTGCCATGAAAACGAAATTAATAGCAGCGGTTACAGCAATAATAGCATTAAGCAGTTGTTCGGTTTACAGATCGGGGCAAACTCCTGATGATGTGTATTACTCACCAGGAAGAGGGAAAGAACAGGCAGCTTATGTTCAGGCAGATGATGCCCGTGATGATGGAAAACGATACAACAACCAGCCAAGCTATAACGGATACGATGATTATGCAACTCCTGATGACCGGTGGCTGATGATGCGTGTACGCAACAGATCAAGATGGTCATATTTTGATGATTACAATTATTATAATCCTTATAATAATTTTGGTTATAACGGATTCGGCGGTTACGGCAGCTACGGATTCGGTTATCAGCCTGGTTTCAGCTTCGGACTTGGATTCGGAAGCTACGATCCGTTTGGTTACAGCATGTTTAACAATTATTACAACTGGAACAGCTATTACAATCCTTATTATCCGAAAGTAATAGTAGTAAATCCTAAAACAGATCCGGGTGCTTATAACCGCATTAGAAGTTTCAATTTAAATTCTTACAGCAACAGTAATTATAATAACAACAGGTCTGTCATGCGACCTAACGGCAGGGCTAACGGTTACAACAACAGTAACAACACACTTGGCAATTCTTTCAGGAGAGTATTTTCAAACAGCAGTACAACTACAGCGCCGCGACCGTCACGTGGCTCAAATGAAGACTATTACAGATCTTCATCACAGGACAGGCCTGTAAGAACTTATTCGCCATCAAGTAACAGTTCAAATAATTCAACTTACAGTCCTCGTAGTAATTCAGGAAACAGTTCAGGTAGCAGCTCCGGCAGCAGTAGCGGAGGCAGCAGTGGATCCAGACCCAACAGGAGATGATGAAATTCTTTTTTTTATTGATGGTCATGGTAGTTACCGTGAACCGGTCAAGCGCTCAGATACCTGAAGATGCTATACATATATCGTGGAATGTACCTTCAGGTACTGCCAGAAATCAGGCTATAGGCGGTGCAATGGGTTCTCTGGGTGGCGATATTACCTCAGTATTTGTGAACCCCGCTGGTATCGGCTCATTTAAAACAAGCGAGTTTGTATTCACACCAGGCTTCTCCTTTTTTGGAGGAAATGCTTCGTTCAGAGGTACAGAGCTTTCAGCGAATTCAGGTTCCAGGTTTAACCTTGGTACAACCGGATTTGTACTTGGCCAGGAAAATACACAGTCGAAATGGAGCAGCAAAGCATTTAGCATTGCGATCAACAAAATAGCAAACTTCAACAGCAACATACGTTATCGCGGCGATAATGATTTCAGTTCTTTTTCAGAAAGTTTTGCTGAAGAATTCGCGAACTCTGGGCTTCCGATCAATACCATTCTGTATAATGCGCCACTTTCTCTCGGTACTAAACTCGCCAACTACACTTATCTGATTGATACATTAACTGTAAACGGCTCAACTCAGGTAGTTGGCTTACCGGAAAGGAATGCCATACTAAATGGTAGCGATGTAATGCTTCGTCAGGAGAAACAGATCTCCTCTAAAGGTGGAATTACTGAAATAGCTTTTGCCTATGCGGCCAACATGGATGATAAACTTTATGTTGGTGGAAGCCTTGGTATTCCAATCATGAATTATGAAAGAACTTCACTGATCACTGAATCGGATATTTCGGGGAATAATGATAATAATTTCCAATCCGCGGAATATAATGAAGTGTATAATGCAAGTGGCTTTGGCATCAATGCAAAAGTAGGCATGATCGTTAAGCCCACTGATAATTTCAGGGCAGGATTTGCCATACACACACCTACGATCTACGGATTAAAAGAAAGAACTACCGGTTACATTCAAACAGACTTTGAAAATTACCTGAGCGGCGGATCAACAAGCTTTGCAAATGAAGATAGTATCTATTCGCAGTTTGGTTATAATGTTCCTGAGTTCAGATACGATTATTTTTCGCCATGGAAATTTCTTGTAAGCGGATCCTATATGTTCGGTGGAGGCGCAGAAGATGTAAAACAACAGAAAGGATTTATTACCGCTGATGTTGAATATGTAACGCATCGTTCGTCAAGATTTCATACTGCAGATGAAAATGGGGATGATACTTATTACAGTGCAGTGAATGATGGGGTAAAGCTTTCGTATAAAGGTGGATTTAATGTAAGAGTCGGCGGCGAAATGAAGTTCAATATTTTAATGGCAAGGTTAGGATTTTCATACTATGGAAGTCCTTATGAAGACAAGCAGCTGAAGGCACAGAAAATGAATGTGACAGGCGGATTAGGTTACCGTAATAAAGGAATATTTGTGGATGCGGCGTATGTGCTTGGATTGAATAAAAATGTAAACTTCCCTTACAGGCTGGCGGATAAGCCGAATACTTTTGCAACAGTGAAGGATAATAATGGGAGTTTAATTTTCACGGTCGGATTTAAATTCTGATTTATAATATATTATAGTTCGATTTCAGAAAAAGCATTAATCCATCTGATGTCTTTATCTTTCCTAAACCATGTCATCTGCCGCTTCGCATAATTCCTTGTATTCTGCTTAATCTTATTCACAGCTTCCTCTAAAGACAATTTTCCATCCAGGTGTTCAAATAATTCGCTATATCCCACCGTTTGCAATGCATTCAACCTCCTGTAAGGAATCAGCAACCGTACTTCTTCAAGCAATCCATCATGCATCATTATCTCTACCCGGTTATTGATATTCTCATACAACTCCTCACGCGTAATTTTGATCGCATACTTTATCACCTTATATTTTTCAGAAGCACCTTTACCATTAACATTTTTATGAAATTCCCTGATGGATTTTCCTGTAGCGCGTATTACTTCGAGTGCGCGCATTAAACGCTGAGGATTTTTTATCTCTCCTTTCGTAAAAAAATCCGGATCACTTAAGCAGATCTGATCCTGCAACCACTCCAGGCCATGTTGTTCATATTGCTTAACGATAGTTTCTCTTATTTCAGCTGATACTGGAGGTATATCATCCAATCCTTCAAAAAATGCTTTGATATATAAACCTGTACCGCCAGCCATCACGAGCACATCATGATGGTTAAATATTTCTTGTGCAGCATCTGTAGCATATTGTGCGAAAGTTGCGGCATTTACTTCATCATGAATCGAATGTGAATTGATAAAGTAATGTTTGATCAATGCGAGCTCCGCTGAAGAGGGCTTAGCTACTCCTATATTCATTTCAATGAAACACTGACGCGAGTCTGCAGAAATAATTTGTGTCTGGTAATGCTGTGCGGTGGTTAATGCAAGTGAAGTTTTACCTGATGCAGTAGGACCAGTTATGAGTATAACGGTTTTATTCTTCACGGCTATTCTTCTTCTGCGCTTTCACCTGCATCTTCAGCAGGAGCAGAAAAGTCGTCATCATCAGTGCCTTCTCCTTCAACCCCGAATCCTTCAGCACCACGGCTTAGATCATACTTTTCCTCAACTTCAGTAAGCTTGTCACCGCCCACGAGTCCTTTTACACCATATTGAGATGGACCAATGCCTTCTTTCCTTACTACCGCCGGATATTCAACTTTTGAGCTTTCATCTTTGGAAACGCTGATGAGTTCAACCATGAATGACCAGTTTCTGCCGAAATCATACACGTAAACAAATTTCTGGTTAGGATCTCTTATTTCAGAACCAATAGTGGTTTCACTCATCATTAATGGCGGCACCTTATAGTTACGGTCATATTTTTCAAGGGTTATTTCCCTTCCTTTCTGCCAGTTGTCATTGCTTCTGTAAAATGTTGCCTGGTGCTTAGAATCAAATTCATAAGCCTTTAGTATAGCATTATGAAGGTTAGTGAACGATTGTGTATGCTTAATAGCAACATCACGGTAAATGCTGTCATCCTCTTCAAAATACACCCTGAACTTCAATATAGCCATGAATTTCTTCCTTATTATGTATTTTCAAAAATAAGCAATTTTAGCTGATCGGACTTACAGGCTTAAGACTCATTTCCTCTGCTTTTTTCATCAACAGATCATATGCGTCGTCATAATTGTTGCTGATCTCTCCGTCAAGAATGGCTTCGCGGATCGCATTTTTAAGCATACCTACCTGTTT
>DATLDR010000124.1:0-4319 GCA_035525775.1 Flavitalea sp. | reverse complement strand
CCTGATAAGCCATTTGGTGTTGGACTTGATGACCTTGATAAAATTCCTGTGGCAGACATCTATAAAAAAGAAGGCGCATCAGATTCCGCCCTGCGTTTTCTTGGCGGACGCAACGAATCAGGCTTATTCGTCATCTGGAGATATGATGTGATGGCAATACGAGGTATTCCGCTTTCGCATGGTGATACTTTTCATTTAAAAGGAGGGAACCAGGAACTTCCTAACGCATTTGCAAAACAACTGGGCAACAGGGTTAAACTTGCGCATACTATAGTGGCGATCGACAGAACAGATAATGGTGTAAAAGTGACGTATAAAGCCTTCGGTTACGATGAAGCAAAGGAAATGAACGCAGATTATCTTGTGAATTGTATTCCACTGCCTGTATTCAGGAAAATTCCGGTAACCCCTGTGTTGTCACAAGAAAAACAATATGTAGTGGATCATCTTGCTTATTCTTCGCATCCTTTTTATGTTTTTGAAGCAAGCTCGAAGTTCTGGCTCGAAGATGGGTTTAAGAGTATCAATATGGAGTTTGAACATCCGGATATTTCATCTATTTGGGAAGAAACAAATGATGTTTCGTCTTCAAGAATCATTCTCAAAGCTTATGCGCCAGGCGGTGTCTCTGCACAAAGGGGACTGGCAGCTTTCCGTGAAGTTTATCCAGGTAAGAAAGACACCATCGTTCAGGCATTAACGGTAGACTGGACTAAAGACAAGTTAGCTCCTACATGCGAAATGGAATCATTTCCCATTGGTGAGATGCACAAATTCTGGCCGCAGATTCTAAAGCCGGATGGAAGAATTTATTTTGCGGGAACATATGCTGATAACCTGAGTCGTGGTATGGAATCATGCCTCAGATCAGCGCAAAGAGTAGTGAAAGAATTAAACCACATCCGATGAGAATCGTTATTGCAACATTGATAAGTGTATTTTTATTTCAGCATAATAATCCGCCCGTTGTGAAAATTACAGTCGCCGGTGCACTCGTTGTTGAACCTAATGCTACCATACGTTATTCTATCAGTGTTGCTGATAAGGAAGACGGCGATAGCAAGTATGATGAGATTTCTCCCAATGAAATGTTATTAACTGCGGCCTCTGCTGCAGACACTGCTTCCATTAACAGAATGATATTACATTCTATGATGGCATCAAATTGCATGAATTGCCATGCGTTCACTACTAAGCTTATTGGTCCTTCTTTCAGCGATATCAGTACACGTTATTTATCATCACCGGATCATTCATTGATCATTAAACATGTCAGACAAGGCTCGAAAGGTATATGGGGAGATATAGTAATGCCTACTCACTCCGAATTGACACTAGAAGAAACTTCGGAAATGGTAAAGTGGATCGTGCAATTTAATTTACAGAAAAATGTGCAGTATTTTACAGGAAGAGAAGGAATGGTTCGTGTTCAAAAGCCAATAGTGCTTACAGCGAGTTACCTTGATCATCAAAAATCAATCGGCGTAGATGAGTTGATAATTAAAGTGAAATAAACTGTAAGAGTTTATACTTAATTGTTGGTAATATCAATCTTTGCTTTGGTTGCCTTTTAGATTAATAATATCTTTCTTCGCACGTTAAACCTTCATTCTCATCATTAACCCTTACTTATGAAATTAAAATTACTGTTTGGCTCAGGATTACTGATCGGAGCAATAACGCTCTTATCTACTTTCAATCTTACCTCGTGTACAAAAACTACCACTGTGCACGATACAACAACAGTTATTATTCATGACACTACCACGGTTAACCACACCGATACACTTATAAAAGTGGATACAGTTTGCAGGCTGCAACTTGGATTAGTGGCGCATTATAATTTTACAGGAGGTAGTTTGCTCGACCTTACAGAAAATCATAATGACATTATCAGCTATAGTGCTACGCCGACGGAAGATATAAAGGGAGAAGCAAATAATGCTTACCTGTTTAATGGTACAAATAGTTATATGCGCGTGGCTAACAGTACTTCCTTGAATCCACAGACCATTACATTGATGGCAAGGATTAAAGTGAATGACTTTTACCAGGGCACCTGTCATTTCAGCGAACTTATCGGCAAAGGTTCACCGGATTATGCACAGGGCTTTTATGTATTGCGTATAGCTGATCCATTCGGACATTGCTATGATTTACCTGATGAAACTAAAGAGTTTTTCATCGGCGGTTATGGTGATAATAATCCTGAAGGAACCGCAGGAGGTGTAATGGCAGATACCAGTTATATTAAGAAAGATAAATGGTATACAGTTATCTATACATATGACGGAGGTCATTCTAAAGTGTATGTTAACGGAAAACTGAAAGCGGAAGCTTCAAAAACAGTTACTTTCCACGCGAACAACCAGGATTTATTTATCGGCCGTCACGAGGATCCTAACTTCCCTTACTACTTCAACGGTGTGATGGATGAAGTAAGAATTTATGACCGTGCAGTAAATGCAAAAGAAGCGGAAGTCTTAAGTATCCCATAAAAAAACAAACCGATGATATCTAAGCCCGCAATATTTATACGGCGGGCTTTTTTATTTAAAAACATTTTAAACGTAAATTGAAAAATAACGATTCAATTTATCAGCAATGCTAAGACGTCATTTCATGAAATCCGCAATATGGGGATCGGCTGGCATCATCGCCGGCTTGCCCATGATTAAAAGCAATGCGAATGTATTTACATCCCTGCATGCAACCTCTGCATTAAAGATCAGAAAGATCAGGTACTATGCGGCGCCCGGTTATACAAAAGCTTTGTTCAACCAGGCACGTGGCATTGTAGAAATTGAAACAGACGGAGGGATAACGGGTATCGGAGAGGGTGGCATGAAAGATACAATTGAACAATGCGCGCAAATGATCATTGGCACGGACCCATTCAGGATAGAACATCTCTGGCAGTTAATGTACAGGGGAATGTTTTATCCACCAGGACGTGAAAAGCTTCACGCGCTCGGTGCAATAGAAATGGCATTGTATGATATAAAAGGAAAGGCACTGAATGTTCCCGTGTATGAATTACTTGGCGGCGCTACACGTGATTACATAGAATGTTATGCAACCGGTTTTAGTCCTTCAAAAGCTGCATCTGAAGAAGATAGGGCAAAAGATTGTATTGCCGCCGGGTTCAGAAGTTACCGGATAGGACCAACAGGAGGGAATGGAGAACAGCGGTTCGATTTTTATCAGAACGCAAAAAGCACAATTGAATTCAGTAAAAGAATTGATGCTGCAGTAGGAGGGTCGGGCAACTGGGCGATTGACCTGCACACAAGATTTGATACTCCTGAAGCCATTAAGATCTGTGATGAGCTGCAGAATCTTGAACCATATTTTGTGGAAGACATCATACGTTCCGAAAATCCGGATGTATATAAAACGATCAGGCAGATGACAAAGGTGCCTATCGCTGTTGGTGAGCAGTTTGGCGACAGGTGGGATATCAACACATTGATCGAAAACCGGTTGATTGATTATTCACGTGTTACACTGCCAAACGCAGGAGGGATTACCGAGTTGAAAAAGATTGCGTCCCTGTGTGAAACACATTACGTTGGAATGATTCCCCATTTCTGCGGACCTTTGTCTACCGCGGCACTGGTTCATATACTGGGTTCAAGCAGTCCAACGCGCTGCATGGTTGAGATTGCAGGTGGTGTTGTTGAACGGCCGGCTTATTTCAATGAAGATTACTTATTGTTTAATAAAGGCAAACTGACGTTGAATACTTCTCCCGGGTTAGGAGTTAAATTCGATCCCAAAAAAGCAGTGTTTTTATTCGAGGTAACGTCAAATACTAAATATCCGCATCCTGTTCTGCAGGCTCCTGACGGATCGATTCATAACTGGTAAGGCAGCCCGTACTTTCGCCGATATGTGGGGATGGACGGTGAAATATCACTCTCCTATGCTTCTCTAAGGCTTCTCATATAGCTCTCGTATAGTCTATGAGCATACAAGAAGCATACAAGAGCTATGCAAGTAGCATATTAGGTGTATCGTCCTGAGTTAGTTCGTCCTGTTATAATTATATAGTTAAATAAATCCTGGAACAGCTTTACAGTGCGTGTGGCCAGCAAGTATGGGCCATGGCGTAGTTTTTTGTAATGCTAACATAATTAATTCATGTAAAGAGAAGTTATGGCATTTGTGCTGATAGTTTTAATTCTTACCGATCTTTTGACAATTGCTTTCCCGGTATTCGCATATTATCTGTGGAGGGAATGGGACCAGTTCAACGGAACTACTTTCGATGCTTATGCAGATCGTTGTCTGTATGGCGCCATTGCAATGATTGTGTT
>DATLDR010000103.1:0-10189 GCA_035525775.1 Flavitalea sp. | reverse complement strand
AGTCCTTCCAGCAAACGGTCGGCATATGCTGTTATCCGCAGGTACCACTGTCTTAATTTCTTTTTAACAACAAGGTAGCCCCCACGTTCGCTTCTTCCATTGATCACTTCATCGTTGGCCAGCACTGTACCCAATGCCTGGCACCAGTTTACTTCACCAAAGCTGCAATAAGCCAGCCTGTGCTGCATCAACAGCTCCGATTTCCCAATTTCTGTAAGTTTATCAAAATCTTTAAGCTTTGGAATGAGTGTGTCTATTGACTCCGCCCTGTTTGTGTCACGGTTGTACCAGCTATTGAATAATTTTAAAAAGATCCACTGTGTCCATTTATAATATTGCGGGGCACTGGTACGTACTTCGCGGCTCCAGTCGAATGAAAAACCGATCTTTTCAAGCTGGTTTCTGAATGTTCTGATGTTATTTTCTGTGGTTACAGCCGGATGCTGCCCTGTTTCGAGGGCATACTGCTCGGCAGGAAGTCCAAAGCTGTCGTATCCCATCGGATGAAGAACATTGAACCCTTTTGACCGTTTATAACGTGAATAGATATCTGAAGCTATGTAGCCGAGAGGATGACCCACATGCAATCCCACGCCGCTTGGATAGGGGAACATATCCAGTACATAACATTTTGGTTTATCAGATTCATTTGAAACCCTGTAAGCATTATTTTTATTCCAGGTGTCCTGCCATTTCTTCTCTATCTCCCTGAAATCATATTCCATGCGTCATTATCGATTTGTGCAAACATAAGATAATTAACTACTTTTGACCATCTAAAAAAATGCAAATGGTGCAGGCTGGAAAGGCATCCGCTAAACGTTCGAAACCTTCATACTTCATGGCTATTCTGGGTGTATCGATCGTATTATTTTTTGTTGGGATCTTTGGCTGGGTACTGTTGAATGCCAGTCATTATATCGACCAGCTGAAAGAAGAAGTGCAGGTGCATGTTTATCTAAGGAACAATGTGGCGCAGAAAGAAATAGATTCACTACACTCGTACATTGCATCGCAGCATTATGCTAAGTCCATAGAGTATGTTGACAAGGAAACAGCAAAAAAAAGGTGGCTGTCACAGGGTGAAGCCGACTTTGAAGAATTGCTGGAAGAGAACCCCCTTCCCGCATCTATTGATTTTTTCACACGCAGCAATTATGTTCATAAAGACAGCCTCAGGAATATAAAAAATGACCTGCTGCAAAAGTCGATGGTCGTGCAGAGTGTTAACTATCCTGCATCACTGGTCGAAAAAATGGGACCGATCATGCAATGGCTGCTTATCGGACTTGTAGTGCTCGCTATTGTATTTTCAATTTTGTCGATTGTACTGATCGATAACACCATAAGGCTTGCCATGTACAGCAACAGGTTCCTCATTAAAACCATGCAAATGGTGGGGGCCACACGCGGGTTTATTTCAAAGCCCATGAATATAAGGGCTATTGTAAATGGAACCCTCGCAGCAGTAATTTCCATAGCTCTTATTTATTTAATTATCATACTTTTTGAATTATACCTTCCTTATCTTAAAGATCTGCGTGATAATGGCATGCTGCTCCTCATGTTTGGTTTCCTGTTTTTATTAGGTATAGGTATCAGCGTATTCAGCACTCACAGAAGTGTTATCAAATACCTTAAGATGAGCCTTGACGATTTGTATTGATTAAGTGAAGGTTAAGAGTGAAAAGTCAAAAGTTGACCTTCACTTTTCACTTTTAAGATTTAACTTTTAACTTTAACCAGATGAACGAAAAGAAAACAACACAGCCACCTGCAAATAATCTGTTCGGAAAAGAAAATTATGTGTGGATCATAGCAGGACTTGCTGTTATAGGCCTTGGACTGATCCTGATGGCCGGAGGTAAAAGCGATGACCCTAATGTTTTCAATCCCAAAGAGGTTTACAGTTTTACCCGCATCACTCTGGCGCCGATTTTAATTCTGTTGGGCCTGGCAATGGAAGTTTTTGCCATTTTCCGTAAACCCAGGAAGGGCTGATAGCTAATGAATCTTTTTGAAGCAATTATAGTAGCCATCGTGGAAGGGCTAACAGAATATCTGCCTGTTTCTTCAACAGGGCACATGATCATTACAAGTGCCCTGCTGGGCATTGGAAAAGACGAATTCACCAAATTATATGAAATTTCCATTCAACTTGGTGCCATCCTGGCCGTTGTTGTATTGTATTGGAGAAAATTCTTTGACTTCAGTAAATGGAAATTCTACCTTAAACTGATCATTGCAGTTATCCCGGCAATCATCCCCGGATTCCTTTTTTCGGACCAGATCGACGCGCTGCTTGAAAGTCCGTTGACGGTTGCCATTACCTTGCTCACGGGTGGTATCATCTTTCTTTTCATAGACAGGTTCTTTCAGTATCATGAAATTGAACGTGAGGAAAAAATCAGCAATAAAAAAGCATTTATTATTGGCATATGGCAATGCCTGGCGATGATACCCGGGGTAAGCAGAAGCGCTTCATCAATTATTGGTGGGATGCAACAGCGGCTGACAAGAAAACTTGCAGCTGAATTTTCTTTTTACCTGGCAGTACCTACCATGGCTGCAGCTACGGGTTATTCTGTGTTTCTGAAAAACTGGAAAGACACCTCTGGAGTTGCAGTAAAGGGTTATGAGCTGATACTCGCTTCAAGTGAAAACACCCGTGCTTTTATTACGGGTAACATCATCGCATTTATTGTAGCTATCCTGGCAATTAAATTTTTTATAGGATTTTTGCAAAAGCACGGTTTTGTGCTGTTCGGCTGGTACCGTATTATCGCCGGAATACTATTGTTGATACTGATTATGAGCGGAGTGATTAGTGAATAGAATCTTTTTTCTCATCTTTTTGATAAATAAATTGAATTCAAAAAAACTGATCAACGCATGGTGCATGTACGACTGGGCGAATTCTGGTTACAACCTTGTTATTACCTCAACTATATTTCCTGCTTACTATGAAGCGGTAACCCGCAACCCAGAAAACGGCAATACCGTCAGATTTTTAGGACGTAATTTTATTAATACAGCATTGTATAACTATGCGCTTGGCGCTGCATTCATTGTTGTATCCATTCTTTCTCCCATTCTTACATCCATTGCAGATACCAGAGGTAATAAAAAGAATTTCATGCGATTCTTTTGTACCGTCGGCAGCATTTCCTGTGCATCCCTTTATTTCTTTACGCCAGCAGAAACTGCGCAGGGAACGATAACACTGAGTGCTCAATCTCTTCATCTTGGTATTTTTTGTATGGTGATTTCCTGTATTGGTTTCTGGGCCAGTCTAGTTTTTTATAATTCGTACCTGCCCGACCTCGTCTCCGAATCACAGCGCGATCGCGTAAGCGCACGCGGCTTCACCTGGGGTTACATAGGCAGCGTAATCCTCCAGATCATTTGTTTTGTTATTGTATTTCTTCCCGAAAAATTTGGCTTTACTACCGCATTTGAAAAAGATTATATGCCTGCAAGGATCTCGTTCGTATTAGTAGCCATCTGGTGGTTCGGGTTTGCACAAATTCCACTCCGCCTCCTGCCGTCTGGCAATATTAATACAGTAAGCAACAATACCAATGTGTTTAAAACTGGTTTCCTGGAGTTAAAAAAAGTATGGCAGCAGGTAAAACACCTTCCTGTTCTCAAAAGATTTCTGTATGCATTTTTCTGGTACAGCGCAGGCATACAAACAGTATTCCTTGCAGCAACACAATTTGGCGCCAAGGAACTACATCTTGCAACAGATAAGCTCATCATCACCATCATGATCATTCAGCTGGTTGCTATTCCGGGTGCCATTCTTATTTCAAGATTATCTGAAAAGTTTGGCAACTTTAAAACACTCATCGGTTTGGTAACCATATGGGTGGCGCTTTGTGCAGGCGGTTATTTTATTACAACAGATGTTCAATTTTATATACTCGGCGCTCTGGTAGGATTAGTAATGGGTGGCATTCAATCACTCAGCAGGTCAACTTATGCCAACCTTATGCCCGACACAAAAGACACTGCTTCGTTCTTCAGCTTTTTCGACGTTTCAGAAAAGATAGCACTCGTGCTTGGCATGTTCAGTTTTGCCTATGTTGAAGAACTTACCGGATCCATGCGTAATTCAGTACTGGCATTGATGGTATTCTTCATTTTTGGACTGGCATTTTTGGTGTGGACTTACCGTTCTTCTTTAAAACATATTCAATCATGAAGATCCATGTACTTAATACAGGCTTTTTTAAACTGGACGGCGGTGCCATGTTTGGTGTGGTACCGAAATCAATCTGGAATAAACTTAACCCGGCAGATGAAAATAATCTTTGCAACTGGGCAATGAGATGCCTGCTGATCGAAGACGGGGACAGGCTGATATTGATCGACTCGGGCATTGGTAATAAACAGGAAGAAAATTTTTACCGTCATTATTTTTTATCTGAAATAAAGGATCTGCGTCAACTTGTAAAAGAAAAAGGTTATACACCTGAAAATATTACAGATGTATTTTTAACACATCTTCATTTCGACCATTGCGGTGGCGCGATCATTAAAGAAGGAAGTGATCTGGTGCCTGCGTTTCCAAATGCAAAGTACTGGACCAACGAAAAACACTGGGATTGGGCAACTAACCCCAATGACAGGGAAAAAGCTTCTTTTCTGAAAGAAAATATCTTACCGATCGAAGCAAGCGGAAAACTGAACTTCATTAAGTTTGAAGAAGGCACATCCTTCACGAAAAATATCAAAGTAAGATTTGTAAACGGCCATACTGCATCAATGATGCTACCCCAGATTACTTATAAAGGAAGAACAATTGTGTACATGGCCGATCTGCTTCCGTCTGCAGGCCATATTCCTATTCCTTATGTGATGGCATATGATATGTTTCCCCTCACCACGCTTGTGGAAAAGAAATTATTTCTTGAAGAAGCATCAGCAAAAAATTATATTCTTTTTTTTGAACACGATCCTGTTAACGAATGCTGTGAAGTGCAGTTAACTGAAAAAGGCATCAGAAGCAGTAGAACATTCATGTTGCATGAACTTTGATCATCTCAGGTTCAGCAGCGAGGTGAGAGGATATCGAAGGTTTGTATAGCTCATCATGTCAACTTTCACACTGCCTACGCTGATGGGGCTCTCTATTCTTACGGGTAATTTGTTTCTATCATCACTGATCCATACAGTCATCTTTTCACCACCTTCGAATATTGTACCCTTAATGAGCAGTGGCTTGAATTTGATGGCCTTGAATTTTCCGTATTTTGTTTTGATGGTTTCTTTACCAACATACCTGATATACATGCCGAAAAGCTCCTTATCTAAAAACAATGTAAAAGGGATTTTATCACCGGGCTTGTATTTATCGAAGTCAATGTTTCTTGCATAATAAATGGAACTAAGCACATCCTGAACACAAGCCGGCACCTTAAATACACCATCGTTCGTAATCGCAGTATTAGTAACCTTGTTGAAGGTTACATTTTCGTATTTCTTGTAACCTCCTTCATAAACGTTCCTGATAAACTTGTGTGGCTGCAACGACAATGTATCGATGTAGGTTTCATACCTGTCGCGCACCTTGAAGAAATTATCGTAGAAGCTGAAAGTTTTGCCCTCGCCCACTATATGATATACGGTCTGGTTATTTAATTTTTCAAGCGAAGACTTAAAAGTGGCTTCACCGGCTCCTACATACATACCGGCAACTGTATAAAACACTTTGAACGTAATTGACTCACCAGCGTTAAAAGTATTATTCCTTACATCACATATATCATCTTTGCCTGCTTTAAGGGGAAACGTGATAAAAGTGAGTAATATTATGGTTAGTATTCTTATGAGTTTCATTTATAAAGCCGGTCTGATTGGTTCATCATTTATGTACAAAAATTTTAATCCCAGTATCAGTAACCCGCCAATTAATGCGGGAATCACCAGGTTAATGATCCAGATCGCAGGCGACGTGGCAAAAATACCTGTGATATTCGAACTATACAGCTGTACCAATTGAATTCCTGCCTGCCACCTGATAGCGAGTTCCGAAAGAAAACCCACAGATGGAATCACCGCTATCACCAAAAACACAACGCTTACCGCCCAAAAAGCCTGCCACCAGTTAATGTTAACCCCAAAAACACTGAACATCAGATAATATTGAACAATGAACACGGTGTAACGGGCTAGGGATAAAGACAGGATATATAACAACATAGTTGCGTTAACATCATCCAAAACCCTTACATGCGTGCTCAACTTATGTGTCCACTTCCACCGTCTCATCCAATTTATGGCAAAAGGAACACGAAAGTAAAAGATTGTTAAAAGTATTGACACACCACCGGCAACATATAACATAATATTTAACGAGGGCATCACTGCTCCCAAGCTTTTATGGGCGGAAATACCAGCTTTAAGAAAAACTAATCCTACACAGCCGGTGAAACACGTAACGATCAACTGGGCAGTACTGCATATTATATTCAGCGGAACCGATAACATCATCTCCTGCTTTTTCAGATAAAGCATTCTACCAAGATATTCTCCTGTGCGGTTAGGAGTGAAAAAAGCCATGGTGTTACCTGCGAAAACTGCTTTGAGACTATTATTAAAAGAAACGGGTGAAATGATTTTAACTGCCACCTTCCATTTGCCAGCTTCAATTCCCCAGTTCAGCAACATCAGGCATACCACAATAAGTAACTGTATAATAGCCCGGCTGTTTAATGAAGAATGCAACCGCTGCAATGATAACTGCCAGTCGGACTGTTCGTGAAGCTGGTTGTAAATTGTGTAGATAAGGATGCAAAAGACCAGAGGTCCACAAGAATAGTTGAGGATTAATTTAATATTTTTGTTCTGTATCAACAAATTGGTACAGCAAATTACCTGAATACTTTTGTTTGGAAAAGACTTCGAAAATAATTCTTGGCATCGACCCCGGAACTATGCTTATGGGATACTGTATCGTTCACATCAACGGACATACTATCCATATGCATGAGATGGACGTATTAAAGCTTAATGCAAAACTTGATAATTATACCAGGCTGCGCCTGATTTATAATAAGGTTGAAGAGTTAATTATAACACATAAACCAAACTGCTTTGCTATCGAAGCGCCTTTTTTTGGCAAGAATGTGCAGAGTATGCTCAAACTAGGCAGGGCCCAGGGTGTTGCGATAGCTGCAGCAATCGGAGCAGGAATTGAAGTATGTGAATACTCCCCGAGAAAGATCAAACAGTCGATCACAGGCAATGGCAATGCTGATAAAGAACAGGTATGGAAAATGCTTCAGCAGATAATGCTGATCGATCAAACATCTATCAAATATTTTGATGCTTCGGATGCGCTGGCAGTAGCAGTTTGTCACCACTTTCAGGAAAGTTCGCTGCCAAAATCAGCGCCTGTAAAAGCTAAAGGCTGGAAACAGTTTATATCCCTGCATCCTTCCCGGGTAAAAGTAAAATGAAGCTTATTTTTTCAGTGCAGAAGTTATCAGTCGCTGAACATCCACGAATTCTTCTTTACTGAATGAAAGTTTTTTTCTGTTGAAATTAAGATCATCCGCACTTTTGATCGGTACCAGGTGCATATGTGCATGAGGCACTTCCAGACCAATTACTGATATACCGCAACGGTCGCAGTCAAACACCTGCTCTATGGCTTTTGCAACAGGCTGCGCAAATACCAGCATCTCAGAAAGGTAATCAGCTGATAGATCGAATAATTTATCTACTTCGGTTTTGGGTACAATAAGCGTATGCCCTTTCACTAACGGTGAAATATCCAGGAAAGCGACAAATTTGTCGTTTTCTGCAATTTTATAAGAAGGTATGGTGCCTTCAATAATTTTTGAAAAGATTGTCATATTATACAGTGATCTCTTCTATTTTAAATTTCATCATACCCGCCGGCACCTGCACTTCAGCCACTTCACCTTTTACTTTTCCCATAAGGCCTTTGCCTATAGGTGATGTAATAGAAATTTTCCCCGCTTTCAGGTCAGCTTCTTTCTCTGAAACAATCTTGTAAGTGATCTGCTTTTTTGTATTCAGGTTTGTAAGGGTAACCTTTGTTAGTATAGATACTTTGCTTGTATCAACATTTTCAGCTTCAAGTATGCGTGCGCTTGCTACATCGCCCTCAAGTTTTTTGATGTGTGCTTCAAGCAAACCCTGTGATTCTTTTGCAGCATCATACTCTGCATTTTCTTTAAGGTCACCTTTTTCACGTGCTTCCGCTATCGCCCTTGCTGCTGCCGGCCTGTCAACCGTTCTCATTTTGTGTAACTCTTCTTTTAATTGCTCAAGAGTTTCCTTGGATACGTAAATAATATCACTCATAATAAGCACTTTGTGTAATGAAAAAAATTGCCGCTACCTTGCAGTAACAGCAAAAAGAACAACGCCCCAGTATGTACTGAAGCGTTGCATATTATTCAGCAAAAGTAAGTATTTTCTAATATTTATTCGAGGCCGAGTTTTTCCAGAATTACTTTGGCCATTTTAAAGAATGCCTCATGGCTATAGCCTGCTATGTGCGGTGTAATAAGCACATTGGGCTGGTTAAGCAGCCATTTAAGCTGTGCGGATTCATCTTTTGAGAATGTGTCAAGCTTTTCATTTTCAAGTACATCAAGGCCGGCACCGGATATTAATCCGGCCTCTAAAGCACGAATCACTGCGGCGGTTTCATGCACCCTGCCCCGGCAGGTATTCAAAAATAAAGGCCTGTTCAATAATGATCCGAAAAAAGCATTGTTGGCCATATGCTTCGTTTCTGCTGTAAGCGGAACATGAAAACTCACCACATCAGCATAACGGGATATTTGTTCCATATTCGCTTCTTTTATATATCCCTTTGCGAATCCAAATTTATACTTGTCGTATGCCAGTACAGTAACGTTAAATGGCGCCAGCAGTGCAGCAAAGCTGCTGCCTGTGTTACCGTAGCCAATGATCCCAACGGTTTTTCCGGTGAGCTCCGCGCCCCTGTTTGCGTCTCTTATCCAATTGCCTGCCTTCACCTGGTTCATGCTGGATGTGATTTTATTCAGCAGGTTCAGAACCATACCCAATGCATGTTCAGCTACAGCATTCCTGTTTCCTTCGGGACTGCTCACGCAAACTATTCCTTTACTTTCCGCATACGCCACATCAATCAGTTCCATACCGCTGCCGAGCCTTCCGATCCATTTCAGCTTACCAGCTTTTTCGAGAATGCTACGGTCAATTTTCAACCTGGTCGTAACAATTAAGCCGGTGATCTCAGGAATAATTTGTGCCGCCTCGTCATACGTGATTGTTTTATTATAAACAATGTCATACCCTTTTTTTTTAAGTTGTTGCTGCAGGTAGTCATGCACATTTGCCGTAATCAGCACTTTCGGATGTGCATCGGTGTTAGTCATTTCCATATCATTAATGCATGGTAAAAGTAAGTTCAGCAAACTGCTGAACACTTAGCTCTTCAGCTCTTTTATTGAAAATTTCATCTTTAAGCGTATCGGCAGTGAATAGTGACTTTACAGCATTTCTCAATGTTTTTCTTCTCTGGTTAAATGCCGTTTTTACCAGTACACTCAGCGCCCTGTCGCTTTTTACTGTAACGGGCGTTGAAAGAGGCGTCAAACTGATCACAGCGCTTTTCACTTTAGGCGGTGGGTGAAATGCATTTTCCTCCACTTCAAATAAATAATCAACAGAAAAATAGGCCTGTACCAAAACACTCGTTACGCCATATATTTTACTCCCTTCCTTTGCGGCGATCCGCTGCGCCACTTCTTTCTGAAACATGCCGATCATTGACTCAATATTGTTTTTCCATTCAATTACCCTGAAGATGATCTGCGTGGAAATATTATAGGGAAAATTGCCCACTAATGTAAAAGGTTCATCAAACGGAACACCGGTTTCAAGAATATCTTCATGAATGATATTATTTTTTAACCGTGGAAATGCATCAGCAAGAAACTTCACTTTTTCATCGTCGATTTCTATGCACTTAAGGTTGACCCCAGGCAGATTTACCAGGTATTTAGTAAGGGCCCCACCCCCCGGCCCTACTTCAACAAGGTTTTTTAAGGGCCGCTCCTGTATTACTTCGATGATCCTCCGGGATACA
This sequence comes from Flavitalea sp., assembly GCA_035525775.1. GTDB lineage: Bacteria > Bacteroidota > Bacteroidia > Chitinophagales > Chitinophagaceae > Flavitalea. The sequence continues at coordinate 69 of DATLDR010000103.1, read as the reverse complement.
TTTTCATCTTTCAGAAAATGCTGGCCAAGGGATTTTTTTATTGTTAGCATGCAGGCAAAAATACCCCGA
>DATLDR010000005.1:0-7531 GCA_035525775.1 Flavitalea sp. | reverse complement strand
GGTAATCACCACTCCATTTCACATCATATGAATAAGAGTGAAACCCTGGAAGAATATCTTCGCATATGTGCATGGCACATTGAACAGCTTGCTTATTTTATAGGAAGGCTGAAGAGTATAAAGGAAGGCGACAGAACGCTGCTCGACAATTCAATGGTGATGTTTACTTCCGATCTTCGTGATGGCAACCGGCATGCACCAAGGGATCTGCCTGTTATCCTTGCAGGAAAGGGCGGAGGAAAACTCAAAACAGGACAAAATATTATTTTTGAAAAAGAAACGAATCTTGCTAATCTATATTTAACAATGCTTCATGCACAGGGAATTAATGTAAGCAGTTTTGCAGACAGCAAAAGAACGTTATCCGAAATTCTTGTGTGACCTTTGAACATGCCCCTGTCAACTTCCAAACGTGCAGCGCTTGTAATCACTTTAATATTCCCGGCAATATTGCTGCTGATCCTGCCATTCTATACGCCAGGCGATGTACCATTTGTATTATTAATGGTGGGCAGGTTTCATCCGGTTATCCTTCATTTTCCAATAGTTTTGATCATACTTGTATTGATACTCGAATTGCTTCGCAAATTTAAAGTGATGAAAATTGCAGAATTTGTGATCACAATTATTTTAATTACAGCGGCAGTATCAACAGTGGTCGCAATAGCCTCCGGTTATTTGCTTTATGCGTCGGGTGACTATTCAGGCCCATTGATGCGGCAGCATTTGTGGATAGGGGTACTTACTGGAGTATGCATTCTTTTGACTACAGCCTTCTATTTCATCAGCCATAATGCCATTCCATTGTATCCATTGTATGTTGCAGGATTATTAATCAGTAACGGAGCAGTAGCCTACACCAGCCACCTGGGAGGATCTATAACGCATGGTGAAAATTACCTTACAGAATATCTTCCAATGATAGGAGTAAAACAGGATACTGTAAGTATCAAGCCTGATACCGCGATGCTGGTTTATGAAGATTTGCTGATGCCTGTTTTTGAAGCAAAATGTTTTGGGTGTCACAATGATAGCCGGTCGAAAGGGGAGTTATCAATGGTATCGTTCCAGCATATTCTGAAAGGCGGTGAAAGCGGTAAGCCGGGTATTGTTGCCGGTCTGCCTGACAGCAGTGAATTATACAGGCGATTGATACTTCCCGTGGAGGACGAAGACAGGATGCCGCCAAAAGGAAAAACTCCATTAACGCACACCGAAACAGTATTGTTCAAATCGTGGATACAGAAAGGTGCCAGCCTGAGCATGCGTGCGATGGAACTGCAAAATGATTCAGCAACGAATACAATGTTAAGCGAAATTCTTCCTTCATTAAAAAGATACAGGAGAAAGCAGCAGATTGCAAGAATCAGGGACGAACAGCTACAGCGTTCGCTCGATAGTGTAGCACGTCAGCTTAACATCAGCATTAGAAAGGATACATCGTCCGAAGATAATTTGTATATCGTGGCGATGAAATTTCCGCCTGCACGTCTTACCAATGACCAGTTCAGGGAACTCGCTCCATTTGCCGGTGTATTTTCAAAAATGTCGCTTGTTTCGAGTGGCATTGAAGATGACGGATTGTACCATATCAGCCGCATGGTTAACCTTAAGGAATTATACCTACAGAAAACCAACCTGGACGGCTCTGGGATCATTTACCTTAAAAATCTACAACAGCTTGAAGTACTTAACTTGTCATATACCAGGATTGATGATAAGGCTGTACTTGAATTATTAAACATACCCAATCTCCGCGAGGTATACCTTTTTCAGACAAGAGCTTCTGCAGATGTAATAAAAGCGTTGCAGGAATATAAGCCGGGATTGAAGATATTTATGGAGGAAGGCCCTTATTTATGAAACCGGTTGCATGATTTGTTAGCCACAATTCATTGCCATATAACACATCATGAAGATGAGACCAGCAGCCAGGGTGAGGGCCTGCCCGAAATTAATCCCGCAAACAGTTAGTTGGATCAGTTTTTGTAAAGTGAGCACTTTCTACAATAACTGCAATTATGAAAGTCTGCGCCATTGTTCTGACTGCTCTGTCGATCTCTTTATCTTCTTTTTGTCAAATTAGAATAACTCTGTCATCATTAAGGACTGGTTCTGCGTCTAATACACAAACCTATTTTATTACTGATGCGGGAAAGGAGGGAATTTTTTACTATGATGCAAAAGATGTTAACACTGCCGATAATGGCGGAACGGTTATCGTAAACGCGGGAAGGCGTTTCAAAAGATTGTATTCAGGATCCCTTGACGTCCGTTGGTTTGGTATGATCGGCGATTATAATGGTACCTCTGGAACTGAGAATAGTGCTGCGTTCAAAGCTGCAATTTCCGCAGCAAGAAAAGATGAAGTGCTGCTGGTGCCGGCCGGCCAGTATTATGTAAATAGCAGCATTGCAATGCCAACTACTAAAAAAGTAAACTTTCTCATTTACGGTGATATTTATTTCGCTAAAGGTTTTGGCTTCATCATAGAAGGGCAGAACCAGGAATTTAAAAGTTACGGCTCCATCATCGGAAAAAATTCTGGTGGAACAACTGAATCCACTTTTGCTGCTTATTCAGGCACTGGAATTTATTTAAAAAATGCTTACAACTGTGATGTACATGTAAATGAAATAAGAAATTTCCGATATGGGATTGAGCAGTCAGGCGATAAAAGCGGAGGTGCGCCTAATGGATCACAGTATAACAAAATTCATTTCAGGGCTATTCATTCCAATTACATGCAGATCAGGCTTTCAACAAAAGGAACGACAGATGGGTCGGGCAACTGGAACAATGAAAGTTTCTGGTATGGTGGAAGGCTTGGAAAAGGAATTCCGGGAGTAACATATGGAAAAGGCGGATGGTACGGCATTAGCTTCGCAAAGGAAAGTACGAGTAATGCAAAAACTCCTATGAACGGCCACATGTTTCACGACATTGCATTTGAAGGGCTGGAGATTGGTTTAAAGGCAAGCTTTGCGGAACATAATAGTTTTATCGGTGGTGCAATAGAGCAGCAGGGGGTTCGCCAGGGTATAGATCTGGATCCTGTGAATTGTGTTGGAAATAAATTCATCGGGCTTTCTCATCTGGAAGAACAATTTTTTGTTGCCGGCAGGCTTGGTTCGAATACAGTGATCGACGGAACTCCGTTCTGGACGGGTCCGGTTCCTAATATTGTTGTAGCTGGTAATGCAGCACAAACATCCATTACTCCTAACAAATTTCTAATCACTACAAGTAAGTACACGCCTACAAGTTTTCTTGTTAACAAAACTCATGACCTGATCAGTCAAACCGGAGAATTTCCTACAGTACAGGCAATGATGTATCGCATCAATGGTGTGATCCGGTCAGTTCCTTTCAAAAATACATTCATTCAGATAACATCCTCCACCGCCGCCAACCCTGTTACATTGCCACCTAATCTGGGAGTGATAAGGATTGAAGCTACGCAGGCAAAAACATATAAGATAGACGCTGGTGATATTGCTAAATATGGTGAGAATTTTATTGTTGAATATATGTCACCCGCTTACCCGATCACTTTTACGAGGTCAGATAATAACGCAGTAGTGATCGCTTCATCAAATTTTCCATCAGGCGGAATATACAGATGCCTGTGGGTAAACGGGCAATATAAAGTTTCAAAGATTGGTGCGGAATTCAGAACGTTTACTCAAACCGGAGCAACCTATTCCATCAGCGAAGGCATTGAAACGCATTATGTAAATAACCCGTACGGAAATTCATCCTGTACATTACCACCGGCAAAGAGCTGGCCGGGAAGAGTAATTGTTATTAAAAACATGATGTCTAAATATACATGCCAGGTGATCGGGGCATCAGCGAGTGATGAAAGTATTATCCCTGCACGCGGAGCGATGACACTGAAAAGTGACGGTACAAACTGGAACATCATCAGCTTTTACAAACGCAATGTGGCCTTATAAGAGCGATTGATCCCGGTTTTATTTTCTACGAACCGGACTTCCATTCCCATTCTGGAACTAAAGGCAAAAATCAAAAACGTTGAAACCCGCCCTGGTGGCGGGTTTCATATTTGGCATCACTGTTGAATTATGAGGTCAGGTTTTTCATAGGATATTGGATTTAAAACACGGCCTGGATTTCTATCCGGGCCTATTTTTTACAAGCTGTTGATATAACTGATGCTATCTTTAAATTTATCAGCCTCCATTTCTACATAATAATATTTTACGCCTGCTTTTTTCGCTGCAGCGAAAAATTCTTTCCAGTCGATAACACCCTGTCCGATCACAGCCTCTTTTTTATCAGCGGTCCAGTCAGACAAATGGGTTGAAAAGAATCTTCCCGGATATTTATTGAAATAATCTGCTCCTTTATAACCCAGGTTGATCACTTCAGTCTGAAATTGTAATTTGACAAGTTCCTTATCAAACCGTTTTAATAATTCATCATAGATAAGTTTGTCATCAATTTTCGTTAGTTCAACCGAATGGTTATGGAATCCTGTTTGCAAACCTGCCTTCTTTATTTTTTCTCCTGCTGCATTAAGTTTATCTGCTGCGGCCATCCAGTCGTCTATAGTTGCAGTTTTAGGCAATCCGAATGAGGAGCATACGATGTGCGTTAATCCAAGTTCTTTTGACCACTCTATTCTGCTGTCGAGATCATTGTTCAGTTCGCCGAAGCCAAAGTGACAGCTTGGGCAAGTAAGTCCTGCGTCATTAATTATTTTTCGCATTTCTGATGGCTTCATGTTTTCTAGCGGAGCAAATCCGCCACCATAACCTTTAGGTGAACACATTTCTACGAGCTTGTATCCCTGATCGGCCATCATTTTCAATAACCCTGCAAAATTTTTTCCTATTTCTTCTCTTAAAATCCATGATTGAAAACCCACCGGGATGTCAGCAGCCGATGCACCGGCAAATAGTTGTTGTGGTAATTGTGCAAGCATGGCAGCTGCGCCTGCAGCAAATGCGCCCTGTTGAATAAATTTTCGTCGGTTCATATTTATTGATGTTATATTTTAAATTGATGCAGGGTCCCATCCCTTTCTGTATTCGCGGTTGAGATATTTATTGGCATCAGGAACGTTTGTTATTTTCAGAGTTGCGGCGTCATACTTCAGCATCTTGTTGCTTCGTAATGCCACTGAATATAAATTTACAGCCTCGGTAAGGTGTTCTGCTTCCCTGAAATTTCCCGGATATTGTTTTCCGGTTTTAACAGCGTTTATAAATAAGGGTAAGGCCGCTGAAGTTTGCTCCACCTGGTTGCGTTTATCGCTTGATGCATTGGCTGGTGCATCCATTTTTTTGCCTGATATGATTTGTGGGTCATCGATGTTAAATCCTGCTAAAATTTTTCCTTTGTCACCCACGAACATCATTCCTTCCTGTGGAAGTTCCTTATCGTTGTTAAGCAATTCCGCAGGTGTAGGCGGCCTCATGCCACCATCGTACCAGCAAAGATCAACAGGGGGCCTGTTTCCATTAGCAGGATATTTGAATCGTACCATACTCGCCATTGGGAATGAAAAATCATTGTTGATGCGGTATGGTACAGGTTCATGAAAACCACATACATGACTGCGGTTGGGTTCAACGATGATTGGTGAGGTTAATTTAAGTGCATTGAACACAGACCAAAGGCTGTAGTGTCCCATATCTGCCATTGATCCGCCACCGAAATCATACCAGCCCCTAAATACCATGTGTGTATAGTCAGGATGATAGGGACGGTCAGCTTCTGGTCCGAGCCAGAGGTCCCAATCGAATCCGGGTGGTACAGGTGGCTTATCTGCTGGTATTTCAGGATACTGCGGCCATACGGGCCTGTTAGTCCAGTTATGCACTTCGGTTAATGTACCGATTGCGCCTGCGTTAATCCAGCTCATTACCGTGTTCATCGAACCATTGGAATCCCATGGAATAAGGTGGGTGATGGCGTTGCTTTTTCTCGCCATCTCTATTACTTTTTTTCCTTCCATCAACCGGTTGGAAAGTGGTTTATGAACCAGCACATGTTTGTTTCTTTTGAGTGCAGCCATGCAAAGGATACCGTGCAGATGATCAGGCGTCATGATCTTGATGGCATCCACATCTTTTTCTTTAGTAAACAACTCACGTGCATCCGCATACGCATTGCAACCTTTATAACCTGGTTGTTTGCGGACATTTGAATAATACGCATCCACTATTGATTTTCCATTGTCACGTCCACCGGCAACTGCATTGTCGCCTCCCGGGTTCCAGTTTGGATCGTTGATGGTTTTACGTATTTCATTACGGAGATAATCTTTACCCCAGTCCCTGTATCCTCTTGCCTCTTTATTGGGATCACAAACAGCTACTACCTGCAACCCGGGTACCTGCAGCAGCGGCAGCATTTCGCGTATGCCCTGTGTGCCCACGCCAATGTAGGCAAGAGTAACCTTGTCGCTGGGAGCAATGTAATTTTTACCACCCAGCACATGCCTGGGAACAATGGTGAAGGCGAGCGCGGATTTAGTGGTAAGTTCTACAAATTTGCGCCTCTTGATGCCAGAAGGCGCAGGTTGATTTTCATTTTCCATATAACAGTCGTTGTATTCTTAAATCTATGCAGATAAATGCTTTCCTGAAAATAAATTTACCAGTAAGTGAAGCAAAGATTGGTGATTGATTTTTGTTTTCTGTTAACAGTAACTATTACATTAATGAGCCGACAATTCCGCCATCAGCCATAGCGTATGGGCAACCATAGGTGTCCAGTATTCTGATATCTGCCAGTCGCCTTTTCCTGTAACAGGCATGTCGTTATGGTCGCCACCCAAACCATTCAAAACAGCTCCGATTATAACAGGAACGGTGGGAATGAAAGATGATCCGGGAAAATGCTGAGGATGATTATAACCTGTTCCTACCATCGTGGAACTGTTATAGGGATTACATCCCAGGATCCAATCAAGTTGTTTTTGAGCCGCGGCTTTCATGCGGCGATCTTTAAGAATATGTGAAGCTTTCAGTAAACCAATACCTGCTGATGCCACATTTGAGTTTATACCTACCCACCATTCCTCTTCAGGTTGCATAAAGTACCTGTACCAGCAGGCGCCGGCTTTCCTGTTTCCGCCGGGATCATTTAGTTTATACAATCCCCAGGGAACAATGCCAAAATTATTTTTATCAGCAATAGCCATTAAATAATTGTCTGCATAATTCTTAAGCATTGTTTTCCATTCATTAACTTTTTTGTCTGAAGGAAAAAGCTGCACCATGTCGCAAAGACCGATTAATGCCTGGCAACCGTTCCAGATGTTTTTATAAGGCTCATGATTGCTGAGTGAAACATGGAAAAATCCTGAAATTTCTCCGGCATCATTATTTTGCAATTGTTTAATCAGCTGGACCACTTCGGTTGTGCGTTTCCGGTATATTTCTTCTTTTGTGGCTTTAAACATTTCGATGCAAGCCTGCAATTCCGACCCCGCATTGATAATAGCAGTGTCGGCAGGAGATTTCATGCACCACTTATAACATCTTTTAGCAGCATC
>DATLDR010000004.1:0-8687 GCA_035525775.1 Flavitalea sp. | reverse complement strand
ACCCACCAGGTGCTTTTTGGGAAGACTGAATTCTTTATGGCCGAATCTACATTTGCATAATAACCTCCATAACTGTGTAAACCGATATGCGCAAGTTTGTTCATGATCACCGTGTTCCTCATCATTTCAGGAACATAATTTTTAATTCCTTTTTTCATATCAGCAGGGTCCGGACCAACATACCGGATGTTGCCCATGCCAAGGGAATCCATCCTTTTAATTAATTTTTTCAGCACAGATGCATAGTGAAGTTCATCGAGCTCCGGTCCCTCGTTTCTCCAGTCAGATTCATTGGTAGGAGAGATGAGACCAATTTTAAGATGCTTCACATTTTTTGCATACCAGAAAAACGAGGTGATCATTTCTACATATTCCTCCTCGTACTGCGGTAACACCGTCTTTTTTCCCATCCACGTGGGAACAGGCCCCATAAAATTGATCATCAATTGATCGGTGATGCCCCTGTTGTTTAAGTAAGCAATCGTTTCCCATGCTTTTTTAAACTTCGGTGTTTCATAAAGCTTGTTGTAATAATCCCAGTTAAAATGATAGGGGTCATTGTCATCGTTTTCATCTTCCCATTTTTCAACAGTTTCTACTATCACGCGCCAGATATTGGCATGCATTGAATCGATCAGAAGATCAAGCGCCGGCTTAAGTTCATCGTCATTCCAGCTACGTGTGTTGGCATTTACACCAATGCCATCGATCCGCTGAAACCTTTTTGTGGGCAATATGTTGATTGAAACACTTTCCGATGATTCGCATGATATTAAAACTTTTCCTTTTTTATTTCTGGTGATGGTAACCGCATAACCGTCATTTTCTATTTTACGAAGTGTATAGGGTAATACTTTCCCATTCAATATTACCTGCGAAGGTTTATTTTTGACTTTTACGTATTCCTTTCCCGTATTATCCATTGCCTCATATTCTATACTTTTATTTTCGTACACTACATTTTTCAATACTCCTGTTGAATAAAGTATGTGATCTTCATGAGCCGGTGCCCACTCAGGGATTGCGGCGAATACATGATAAAACATCCTTGGGCCTTCACCATAACAATCCGACCACCAGCTGTTGATGTTTTTACTGAGCGGACTCTCAGTTGCCAGGCCTTCGTCGTTGCTGCAATACGTTACCCAGTTAAGCGATCTAAAGGCTTTATCCTTATAAGTTACATCACCGGTAACTGCGTACCACCTTGCACATTCCGCCGCATAACGTGCAGTCTGGTAATCCATCTTGTATAAAAATGAATCCTGTTCACCTACAATGTTTGCCCCCCACTGATTAGATGGTTCACCCGGAACTCCATGTTTGATGAAATTTTTTTCGGTCCACCTGATCATTTCGGGTATTTCTTTTTTCCATGAGGCATTGAATTCAGGATGGTCGAACATAAAAAGCTTGGCATTGCTGGCACTCATATTACTTTTGTATGTGAAGCTGTTAATGTCTGTGTCAGTGTGGCCATCTGTCCAATATCCTGTTCTCATCGGGAATGTTGAAATAAAGTCCTTCACCTTTGAAAGTGCCCTCCTGTACTGCGCACCATTTGCTGTATTTACTTTCTGCAACAGGTATAACAGTTGATAACAGCCGAACCAGTTAGCGCCATATTCTGCTGTAACTTTTCCTGTGCTCATGATCACCCGATAAGGCCATGGCGATCGTGTGCCAGTGCCGGTGCGTACCTTCGCTGCAAGTGTGTTGGCTATTTTCTCCGCCGCTATTAAATATTTCTTTTTACCTGTGAATTGATAAAGCCTGTAATAAGTTAATCCTATATCGCCGGCGTGGTCAACCTGTATTTCGTGAAGCGCAAATCTTTTAGCAGAGGTAAAACCCCTGAATTGCGTGTCGCCTGCGTTAGTTGTGGTGTATGGAAAATTTGGCCATGCAAAGCCCGAGGAGCTGATGCCATGTTCAAGACTGTAAGCAGCAAGCTTCTCTACAATATCCATCACTGAAGAATCACCGGTATAGGCATAATACAACCGTGCTGATTCGAACCAGTTAGGGATTTTTTCTCCTACATCATTCATCCAGTTATCCGGCTCTAATTCACCATTTTTCAACACATATGCGCAATAAAAATAGTACTGGGGAAATGCTGACCTGGGTGCAGGTCCAGGACTTAAAGGAACCTTATGTTTTATAAAATTCCATCGCTGCTTCAGAAACTCATGATAAGTGGTGCGTGGCAAAATTTTACCATGGTCATCCAGCAGCACTTTATAATTATTTAACTCCTGCGAATACAGTGTAGATGAGGCCAGTAAAATAAAGAGCAGCGAATAAATTCTCATAACCGGAATATAAGAAACATTCACAACCTTCTGCAGCGAATACAGTATATTAGTAAGGAACTCTGCATGAGCCGCATATCCCGTAGCTCGATTGTCGTTTCTCGTTTCACGCTGCCTTTTCCCTTCTCCCTGCTCTCTGCCTTCAAAAAAAAACGGTACATTCACTGGCTAAATTTTATATTATGCTGGACCAGATAATTGACCTGATAAGGAACAACGCAGGCGGAGCCGTTGTCAATAATCCTGCTGTGCCAAACGAAAAAAACGAATCAGCCATCCGCCAAGGCGGCAATTCAATTGTCGAAACATTAAAAAATGCTCTCGCCGGTGGCAGAATAAATGATGTGCTGGGGTACTTTAAAAACGGCGCTTCGGGAAATCATCCGATCATTGATGAAGCAACGAATAATTATTCGCGTGACCTGCAAACAAATGTTGGATTAAATGAAAAAGATGCAGGTGATGTAGCGTCTAAAGTTATCCCCGCATCAATGACTCAGCTGGCAAATAAAACCGCTGACCCCAACGATAACAAGTTTGATATACAGGATATATTCAACCAGTTAAGCGGTGGTAAAACCGGTGGACTGAATATTTCAGGTCTGCTGAACCGTTTCGGTGGAGGAAAGCTTGATAAGGATAGGGATGGCGACGTAGACCTTCAGGATCTTAAATCCATGTTTGCCGGTGATGGTGCGAGCGGGTTTTTAGATACGGCAAAAGGGTTTTTTAATAAATGATCAATAAAAAAAGCGCATTTATTTTTTATTTAATGCAGGCCGTGAATTTTTTTCACGGCCTGATAATCGTCCCATCATTCTTTCGAACCTGCCAGTTAGATTTTGTGCCTATGGGATATTTCGCAGCTTCTTTTTCATTTACATCCACACCTAACCCGGGCACTTCGTTTACATGCATGAAGCCGTTGTTCATCACAGGACATCCGGTAAATATACTTTGTAATTTATCTGAAAAACTAACCGACTCCTGGATACCGAAATTCCATATGGGAAGATCCAGATGCGCATGTGCGGAATGGCCGACGGGTGAAACATCACCCGGTCCATGAAATGCGGTCCTGATATTAAACCACTCACCGAGCCTCGCAATTTTCATTGCCGGGGTAATACCACCGATCTGCGATACGTGTACACGTATGTAATCGAACCACTGCAACACCATAGGCATTTTAAATTCATTGATGTTATTAAATAATTCACCCATGGCTATAGGTACGCTTGTGCTGGTGCGTAACTGCTTGAACCATTCCATGTTTTCCGGAGTGAATGGATCTTCTACAAAAAAAGGATGATAATCCTCAAGCTGCCTGATCATGTTGATCGCATTTATCGGCTGCACACGTTCATGTACATCGTGTAACAGTTCGATGTCGTCACCGCATATTTTTCTCACCCCTTCAAATAATTTTGGAATGGCTTTGAGGTAAGCATTTTCGTTCATGTAATTATCATTCTCATAACCAAAGCCTGCTTTTTTGAAATCGGGAACCTGTTTATTCGTGGCTGTGCCGCCATATCCGCCCTGCTGTATACGTATATGTCTGAATCCTTTTGACATCAGCTCCTGAACTTTTTCTGCCACAAGTGACGGATCATTTCCTTCGGCATGTGCGTAGCAGTCTACCGCGAACCTGCTTTTTCCTCCCAGCAACTGGTATACCGGCATGTTTGCACGTTTTCCTTTGATGTCCCACAATGCCTGGTCTAGCCCGCTGATGCAATTGTTCAGTACAGGTCCGTTTCTCCAGTAAGAGCTTACATAGAATGAATTCCACATGTCTTCTATATTATCCACGTCCTTGCCAGCGCAGAATTCATTCATGTAACCATTTATAGCTGCCACTACTGCCACTGCGCGTTGAGTAAACGTTGCACAGCCAAGGCCATATAAACCCGGTTCGGTGGTTTCAACTTTCACTACTACCAGGTTGATACCATCAGGCGCAGTAGCGATGGCTTTTACATTTTTTATTTTTACAGCAGGCATTCCCTTTTTGTATGATGATGCTTCAGGAGCCTGTGCAATAGTTTTAAGCGGATTCAAGCCTAGCAGACCGGCTGCTGATCCGAATGACAACATTTTGAGTGCATCTCTTCGCGTATTTTTATTACTCATAAAAAGAAGTTCAGGAAATGATCTAAATTTAGAAGTTTACATATAAGATGAAAAAGATAAAACAAATCTGAAAGCAGGATGATAAAAAAACTATTTTTCTTTTTAGTTATTTGCGCCATCACTTCATTGAAGCCGAAAGAAATTACGTGGACGGCCATTGGCGATTCAATTACTTATCTCAACGAACATGCGGATGAAGCAGGAAGCAGGATCACAAAAGGATATATGACACTGGTAACGGAAAGGTTGCCTAATGTACATTATAAGAACCAGGGCCACAATGGATGGACATCCGGCGAAATTGCAGCGAAGTTTGACAGTCTTAATATAGAAAAATCTGATGTTTATTCTGTTTTTCTCGGCACAAACGACTGGTGGCAGGGGCGTCCTCTTGGTACCATGAACGATTACAGAAATAACACTGGAAATGAAACAGTGAACGGATCGTTCAGGATCATTGTCGATAAGTTGCGCTCGCTTAATCCGGATGCAAATATTATAATGATAACCCCAATGCAGCGTGTTGATTTTGTATCGATCGGGAATATGAAAAATAATGCATATGGTTCATATAAAGAGAAAAAAGGACAATCACTTGAACAATTTGCCAAAGCCGTTGATTCGATCAGTGATTATGAAAATTTTGACTTTGTAGATCTTTACCACACAAAAGAATTAGAACATAAACATCTTGTTAAATACAAATGGCTGCGTGAGCCGGGTAAGAGTACTTACACAAAGTATGAGTATCCGGATTTTATCGATGTTCCGTTTAATCCTGATACGGATGAGTATCCTTATCCTGAGGACGCTATAGACATGACTTACGATGGTTTGCACCCTTCTGATAAAGGCTATGAGCTGATAGCCAAGAAGCTCATTAAGGTGATGAAGAAGTTATAAGCTTACCATTGCCTTGATTACATTTGATTCGCGATTGAGCCATCCCGGAAACTGATCTTTTACTTCATCAAAGTGAACGCGATGAGTAATGTATTTCATTGGATCTATCTTTTTGTTTTTAATCGCGTGTATTACATTTTCGAAATCCTGCTTCAGTGCATTACGGCTGCTCATCAGGGTACCTTCTTTCTTATGAAAATCAGGGTGACTGAATACAATGTTCTCTTTCTGTAATCCCACCAGCACATACCTGCCGCCGTGCGACATGTACCTGAAACCATTGTTGATTGCTGAAAGATTTCCGGTCGCGTCAATTACTACTGGAGCAAGATCGCCATTTGTAATATCTGCCAGCTCATCTGAAGAACGTATAATTTGAACACCCAGGTGGTTGCTGCAAAATTCGAGTCGCATTTCATTAACATCCATCACCAGCACTTTACCACCTGCGAGTTTTGCAAACTCCATCAGTGCAAGACCAATTGGACCGGCTCCTATAATCAGAACAAAGTCATCCTTCTTAATCTGTGCCCGATTAATGCCATGTGCACCGATCGCCAGCGGTTCTGTAAGAGCAATTTCATCAATGGTAAGTCCTTGGCTTTGCAGCAGGCAATTTACAGGAGCCGTAAAATATTCAGCAAACCCTCCATCGGTGTGCACACCAGCTACTTTGATCTGCATGCAGCAATTAATTTTTCCATGCCGGCAGGGAAAACAATTTCCACAAAAAAAATAAGGCATTATGGCGACTATGTCGCCTTTTTTAAATTCAGCAGCATCATCTATTTCTTCAATTTCTCCTGCCAGTTCATGGCCAAGAATTCTCGGATAACTGAAATAAGGTTGTGTTCCTTTGAAAGCGTGCAGATCTGTTCCACAAATACCTACTCTGCTTATTTTAATTAATACATGGCCTTTTGCCGGTACAGGAATTTCTTTATGGATGTATTCAAAGTGACCCGGTGAAATGCAAACAAGCGTTTTCAAAATATAAATTGAATGTATTTAATACAAGTAACGAAACAATATTGATGTAAATTTAGTTGCAAAAATAAAGTAGCCAATCAAACTGTTGATTAAACCATTATTGTGGGTTTCAACTACTATGAAAAATATTTCTCATCATTCAAGAAGGCAGTTCATCAAACAATCCGCGATTGCAGGCAGCATGATAGCATCATTTGATCCGGCATCAGGCATGTTTGCTGAAATCTCGAAAACTAATAATGTTGCAGGATTGCCCTGGTTCCGCACAGTTACCCGTTGGGGCCAGGTGAACATCACCGAAAAAGATCCGCAGCAGTATGATATTGGCTGGTGGCGGCAATACTGGAAACGAACTGAAACAAAAGGAGTGATCATTAATGCAGGTGGAATAGTTGCTTACTATCCCACGAACGTGCCTTTTCACAAGCAGGCCGAATATTTAAAAGGAACGGATCTTTTCGGCGATCTGTGCAGGGCTGCGCATGAAGACGGGCTGGTGGTTTTTGCACGTATGGATTCAAATCGTGCTCATCAGGAATTTTATGACCAGTACCCGGGGTGGTTTGCCGTGGATAAAAACGGTAAGCCTTATAAAGCCGGAGAACTTTATTTGTCGTGTGTAAACAGTCCGTATTACGACAGGCATATTCCATCCATCCTTACAGAGATAGCCAACCTTTATAAGCCGGAAGGCTTTACTGATAACAGCTGGAGCGGCCTTACGCGCGATTCCATCTGCTACTGTAATTACTGTCAGAAGAGTTTCAGAGAAAAAACAGGAATGGAGATACCGCCTGAAAAAAACTGGAACAATAAAGCTTACCGGCAGTGGATCATGTGGAATTATGGCAGGCGGTTGGAAATATGGGATCTGAATAATAAAACGACCAAACAGGCCGGAGGTCCAAATTGTATCTGGTCGGGTATGAACAGCGGATCCATCAGTGGCCAGAGTAATTATTTCCGGGATTACAAAGAGATATGCGGCCGTGCAGATATTATTATGCTGGATGACCAGGCGAGAAGAAATGAGGGCGGATTTCAGCACAATGCGCAGATGGGAAACATGATCCATGGAATGCTCGGATGGAATAAACTTATTCCTGAAAGTATGGCTATGTACCAGAGTGGTGGGGGAGCTAATTTCAGGCTGGCGAGCAAAGTACAACCGGAAGCACGCATGTGGATGATCAATGGCATTGCTGGTGGTATACAACCCTGGTGGCATCATGTATCTGCATATCATGAAGACCGGCGCATGTACCATACCGCGGAGCCGGTAATGAAATGGCACACGCAAAACGAACAATACCTTATTAACCGCATGCCCGTGGCAAATACAGGGGTAGTGTGGTCGCAGCAGAACATGGATTTTTACGGCCGTGATAATGGGGGTGATATTGTAGAAATGCCATGGCGTGGTATGACGAGTGCCTTGATGCGTGCTCACATACCATATCTGCCGGTTCATGCAGATCACCTGCAACGGGATGCACATAATTTTAAAGTGCTTATACTTCCTAATCTTGCTTCAATGTCTGATGAACAGGTAAATGCAGTGAAAAGATTTGCAGAAGGGGGAGGAAGCGTCATCGCTACAGGAGAAACTTCTTTGTATGATGAGTGGGGCGATCATCGAAACGATTATGCTCTGGCGGATATTTTCGGGGCGCATTATGTAAAAGATGATAATGTAAAACCACCGGCAGAAAAATTAGCAGGAAATGTTTATCACACTTACCTGCGGTTATTGCCGGAATTAAGGGCCCAGGTTGAAGGACCAAAAAACGGAAGAGAACCTGCTGTCACTGGTGTTCGGCATAAAATACTGGAAGGCTTTGAAGAAACAGATATCATTCCATTTGGCGGATGGCTGAAGAATATAAGAACTGATAATGGTACAGAGATGCCCTTAACATATATTCCACAATTTCCGGTGTATCCGCCTGAAACGGCCTGGATGCGTGAGCCTTTTACGAATATTCCGGGCATAGTGATCCGTTCAACTTCAGCCGGAGGCAAAATTATTTTTGTTCCCGCCGACATAGACAGGCAATATGCAATCAACAACCACCCCGACCATGCGAACCTGATTAAAAATATCGTTGCATGGGTAACAGGAGATGAAATGCTGTTGTCTGTGAAAGGAACAGGGTTGATTGATGTACATCTTTACGAACAGGGCGACAGACTTGTGATGCACGTGGTAAATATCACCAGCGCAGCAACATGGAGACAGCCGCTGGAAGAACTTATTGCGGTAGGACCATTTGATTTTAAAATACGATTACCTAAAAAGATACACGGAAAGAAAGTGGAGCTGAAGGTATCAAATGAAAAAGT
>DATLDR010000288.1:0-2695 GCA_035525775.1 Flavitalea sp. | reverse complement strand
TGAGATACGGTGCAGGTCCTTTAATTGGATCTGGTGCATATTTCTTTTTCGGGTCGTTTGCCAGTTCAAATAATTTTTCTTCCTTCATTTTCGATTCCGTATCCATGTCGGTTCTTACATTTTCCAACATTGTTTTTACTTCTGATACATATTCATTGACCGTTTTGTAGAAGCTGTTGAAGTCAACAGGTATTATATCTGCATTGGCTAACCGCAGCATCACCAGGCCTTTCACTTTGGCCAATGCCACACCATATTGAAATCCTGAATCTACAAACCTCGTGAAATGGTCATAAGTGTCGTATATGGAATGGTATTGATCGCCATGGCTTTCACCACCAAATCCAATATCCATGGAAGCAATGCCAAGATGCTGTAAAAATGGAGTATAATCCGAACCTGCTCCAAGCGCTCCTATTTTCATATACTTATTGCCCATCATTTTGCTGCGCCCTGCGCGATCAGCGTCTACCATACTTTTTGCATACTTCCTGTCTTTGATAGTAACGTTCGTTTGAGGATCTGTTACCTGTTCAATTACTTCATTAAAAAACGGTTCCAATATATGTGAACCGGCTGCTCTGATAAACCCCCTGTCGCATCCATCGGTATTGATGTAGGCTACCGCTTTTTGTCTCAATTCTTCCTGGTGGTCCTCCACCCATTCGGTTGAACCCAGCAGCATCGGCTCTTCACCGTCCCATGCACAGAATATCAGCGTGCGTTTTAGACGAAATCCCTTTTTCACCAATTCACCTATCGCTCTTGCTTCTTCCATCTGTGCCACCATTGCGCTTACAGGATCTTCTGCGCCATTTACCCAGGCATCATGATGATTACCGCCAATTACCCATTCATCAGGCAGTTCGCTACCGGGTAATTTGGCTATTACATTATATAGTTGTTTTGTATCCCAGTTGAACGCTAATTTCAAATGCACTTTATCCGTGCCGGGACCAAAATGATATGTAATGGGTAATGCCCCGCGCCATGATTCAGGCACCACTTCACCACCTAATGATCGCAACAAAGGCAATGCATCTTCATAAGAGATGGGCAGCACAGGAATCTTCATGATGGTCGCTGCATCTTTTTTATCCAGCCGCTTCGCATCTTTTGTTGCGCCAACACCCGGTGTTAACGGATCGCCGGCGTAAACCGGCATATCCATCACAGAACCGCGCTGCACACCTTCTTTAGGGCGATACCCTCCGTCAGGGTAGGTATCACCTACAGCATAACCATCATCCGCAGGGTCAGAATAAATAATGCAACCAATAGCGCCGTGTTCGGCAGCTACTTTCGGTTTAATTCCCCTCCACGATCCGCCATACTTTGCGATCACAATTTTCCCTTTTACGTCTATGCCTCTGCGTTGTAATTCTTCATAGTCGGCAGGAACACCACGATTAACAAATACCAGTTCTGCGGTGACATCGCCATCTGCTGAGTAGGCATTATAAGTTGGTAATTGTTCTGCTTTTTGTGCCGATGTTCTGTCTGCTGCCAATGCAGGTTCCTCCAGCTTTGCTGTAAAAGGCTTCTTACCTAAAAGCTCCAGCAGTCTTAATTTAGGGGTGGGAAACAAAACATAATAAGAAGCGATCTCCGTTTGATAGCCCCATTGTTTATATAGATCAGCGATGAACTCCGCATTTAACTTATCCTGCGGACTGCCAACATGATGCGGATGCGAAGTCAAAAATTTCATCCACTCATCCAGGTTCGCTGCTTTTACCTGTGCATCAAATTGTTTTTCCCAGGCCAACTGTTTTGCAGCACCGGAATCAGTAAAGCCCATGATCTTTTGAGCATGGGAGGCAGCAACAAACAGAAAGAATATCAAAACAGCAGTGATCAGTTTCATATAATGATTTATTTAGGAAGAGCATTTGTACTAATTGCTCGCTAATATAAACATACAATTCATGCTGCTTGTGAAGGAGGCGAGGTATCTTTTGGAATGGCATTAAATATCACTGCCGATCAGCAACGAGATTCCCCGCGGAAAATTTTCTTGAAAAAGGAGAAGAATAATACGAAAGCCTCAGGATGAAGCCCTGCAGCCTCAGAATAAAACACTTCATGTTAACGGATATTTTTAGCAAATAACCGTTAAGGCATATGAACCACAATGGTATTTACGTCAGACAAATAGAAGAAAAAAGCGGTGAGATGGTGTAGAAAAAACGAGAATGCGGTAGTGCTGAAATTCGAAGAAGTATCGCTGGCGAAAACCTTGCGATCTTCTCTTTGTACTAAAGGTGAGACCTTTTGCGGATACCGGCAAGTTATTTAAATTTACTTATAACATCATTATGTAATGCCGGGAGATTCGTTGAACATAAACATCAATACAAAAGGTGTTGCTGCAAATACTTTTGAAGCAATTGTGATTGGCTCTGGCATCAGTGGTGGCTGGGCTGCGAAGGAGCTTTGCGAACATGGTGTAAAAACATTATTATTGGAACGTGGACGCAATGTGGTTCATAAAAAAGATTATCCTACGGCGTTGAAAAGCCCTTGGGAATTTACACACCGTGGAAGATTGCCTTTAGCAATTGAGAAAGAAAATCCTGTAGTAAGTAAGTGCTATGCATTCGATGAAACTGCCCAACATTTTTTTGTAAAAGATAAAGAACACCCGTATGTGCAGGAAAAACCCTTTGACTGGATACGTGGTTACCAGGTGGGC
>DATLDR010000287.1:0-7066 GCA_035525775.1 Flavitalea sp. | reverse complement strand
TAACATCAAGCTTCAGTCTGAAGAAGAACTCGCGCGCGTGGTGGGAAGCTCTAAGGCCAGGTTGGTGAAAGGATTCTTTGAAGACCAGGGGAACAAAGGCAATAAGGGTTCATAGTTCATGGTTCATAGTTCATAGCCCAGTCAATTCATGGAATCTCTTAATCGGGTGATCATTTTACTTAATTGTTCATATTGATCGTAATACAAATTCATTTCTTCCTTTGTTATATAGTTACGCTTTTGAGCTAGAATTAAACAGGCTACTACTTCAATTGACGATCGCAAGGCAATATTGAGAAACCGTTTAAATTCAGCCTTTGATTGACCTGTGCTTCCCTCAGCTATATTTAAAACAACAGAATCCGCTGCTCTTTTGATTTGTGCGGCAAGGCTAAACATTTCTAACCTTGGAAAATTTTTAACCAAAAGATGAATATCATTGGAAAGATCAACTGCTACATGCCACACCTTCAATGTCTCAAATCGAAAAGCCATTTATAAACCTACCACCAACAATGAAGCGTAAACCAAGAGCATTCACTTTGCAATTGTAGAATATCAACTATCTTATTTGTTTAATTTCTCAAGCACGGCATCTGTTTCTGACTTTTTTTATTCTCTGTTCATAAAAGTCTTAAGCAAGAGACATAAGCTTCCAGGTGCAAAAGCAAGAGGGCTGTGAATTAACAAATCCAGGGATTGAGTGGAGTTGCTTAGAATTGAATATATCTGTATTAACTATGAACTATGAACCATGAACTATGAACACTTGAAAGATTGAGGATGACTAGAAGAGAATCGCTAATAAATAAAGTAAGCTTTGCGGCTTCAGGTGTATAAAAAGAAAAAGGGGCCGGAATAGAAATTCAGCCCCGTTTTAAAATCCAATATCCTATGAAAAACCGAGATAAAAATACGACTATTTGCCTCATTTCCTATACGTAGTTTCCACATTTTCCTAAAATAATCAGGCGCAGGCTCAGAACATAAAAAAAACCCCACGGTGATCCGTGGGGTTTTTTTAAAATATGTTTACGATTAATAGGACCAGAGATCCTGCTCGTAATTGAAAATGCGGTCTTTAATGTTATCTCCTTCCAGCAATTGCAGGATCGGGTCTTTGATCATGTTCTTGATCGTTTTCATTGATGCATTGTCAAGGGTTGACTTAACAATATAGCTGCTGAACATGCGGCTTTCGAAAAGCTCTTCCCAGGTCATGCGGCTTACACCCATGTTCTTAGGATTGTACACATCATATTTGGCAAGTGTTGGACGCAGGTCAGGATAGTAGATCCAGAACATTACTGACTGGCCTCTTTCTCTTGTGGTACCTTCGATAAATTCTGTTTTCAGTGGTGCGATACCAATGATGCGGCAGAACATACGGCTGGCTTCCCTGTCGAATACCCACTCTTCCTTGATACGAAGCTTCATAACAGCCTTGCTGTTGAATGACTTCTTTGTTACTACACGCTCAACAATCTTTGAAGGATCATCAAGAGCATAAACGTTGGAAGTATCGGCACCGGCTCCACCCATGGTTTCCTGGACCTGGGCAACAGTAAGTGGCTGGGTAAATCTTTCATCAGCGAAAGCAAGAACTTCACCTTTTTTTACTGCATTGAGCATTACATTAATGAAACGCTGGTTACCATTGTCTTCCTGCGCATCGTAGCGGAAAGGCTGGTTCATTTTTTCCCTGAGGTCTAGCTCTCTCCAAACTTTCTCTGCGTACATGGCATCGTCATAACGCAGGTGTTCGTAGGCAAGCGGGGTCCTCTGGTTCATAATGTCGCTTCTTTGTTCAAAAGCGCCATCAGGACGTAAGCCCTTACGTAAAACAGTATCAGAATTTTCATCCCCTGAACTGTCTATACGGATCGGAATATTTCCATAAGGGTTTGATCCCCTTGGAAGTGTTCCGCTGTTATTCTGTTGTTGAGTCTGGTCAGTAGGAGGTGTGGTACCACCGCGGCGGTTACCCCTTCTTCCCTGTGCCTGCGCATCTGCAATCATTACAGAGAGCAGCAACACAACAAAAGATGTTTTTATAAGTGTACGTTTCATGATCAATTGTTTTTTGTTTAATTGATGTTATAGACTAAAGCTCCAAGTTTTCTGGAACGGCCATCAGGACCGGTACAGTAAATATCTTCAACGGTTAGGATATCACCGCTTTTCTGGCTCTTGATGATATTCTTCGCTCTCGGAGAGAATTGCTGGCCGGTCACCACCTCGCTGATCAGGTCACCGTTTTCATCCACACCAACTACCTTAAACCTTGTTACATTGTAAGTGAGTTTCAACGGGAAGTTTTCAATATAAGCCGCAACCCCGGGCTGTGCTGCAAGGACAGAAGCGCTTACATAGTCACCACTCTTTTTACCACCTACTGCTGCATTGGGCTCAGGCATCTGCCTTACACGAAAACTTGCTGACCCGATATTTTTTCCGTCAGCCACAGCGTTAATAATACAGTTATCGGACTGCTGTGAAACATTAATTGTAAATTCTCCAGGACCGGTTCTTACCGGGTTTGCACCTCCACCTGATACATTTACATTTATTTTTTCGGCACCAACCCCACTCGCTGAAACGGTGATTTTATTAGGATACCCTATATAAAGCACGTTCATTTCAGGTAAAGCGATTGCGGTACTGGCTTGTCCAACTGTATAGTTAACATTGATGTCTTTGATTCTTTCTATACCATCCTGGTCTTTATATACAATATGTACAGGAATAGATTTTGCTCCAAGACCTGCTGCTGCCATAGTGGTATAACGGACAAAGCCGCTATCACCAACCTGCTGGGTAACCCCACCAATTGTGATGGTAGGCCTGGCTGCTTCAGCAAAAGCTCCGATTCCAGCTTTAATTTCAATGGACTGTCCGGGCATTGCGTAATTAGTACTCTGGCCAATGATTGGCTCAAATCTGCTAAAACGAACTACCACCTGGCCAACTTGCTGGTGACAAAAAGCCACCACCTTATTTTCTGATGTTCTTACATCATTTTGAAATTTGCTTAAGATCGTAATAGCTGCTACAGTAGGAACCATATGAAAATAAGCAGCGTCCCAGGTTTTGTTGCCTTTATCCTGGACTTTTGGCATCCTCAGATCAATCTGTAATGAATTTTTAAATTCATTGGCAATTTCAGGATCTATAGCCAGGAGATCATTTTTATATTTCTCAAGCTTGGCTCTTAGTTTAGGACCCTCTTTTTCTTCCATCATTATCCTTGTTGCTATATCAAGGTTATCTGCTTTAAAAGAAGAGTCGAATTTATTTTCCTTATTAGGATTAAACTCTGCTGCTTTAAGAATTCTATTTCTTAATTCCTGGATATAATTAAACATATCAGTTGAAAGCTTTTGGGCCTGTTCTGCTTTAGGGTACCAAAGTTTTGCTTTCGCAGCTGATGTAGGATCTGTCTGTTTATCTTCAAGAGATTTCATAATCGTTGAAGTAGACAGGTTGATTGTGCTGTTGGTTGCTATCAGACTGTTGTCGACAGTTCTGAAGGCGTTCAGAATCTCGGCTGATACGTTCAGGGCTAACATCGCTGTTAACACCAGATACATCAGGTTAATCATCTTTTGCCGTGGCTCTGCTGGTAATGACATAAAGAATCAATATTTTATAGTCGCTTTAGGTAATTGGTTTTGTCGGTCTTTCTATAACGTTCAGGCAGGAGGATTATTATCTTCCCTGCATAGCTGTTAGCATATTTCCATAAACATTATTCAGGCGTGTCAGGTTTGTAGCCAGACCAGCAACCTGCTCCTGAACTTTTTTGGCATCATCTGCAGTTCCCAGCATTACGTTGGAAGCTTCTGCGAGTTTACCATAAAACTGGTTCAGAGATTTCAGGTGGTTGTTGCTTTCCTGTAATTCGAGTTCATAGATCGTATTCAGGGAAGACAGATTTTTGGTAAGCACCTGGATCTGGTCGTGGAATTGCTTTGCACCTTCAGAAGCTGTATTGAATGCACCAACTGAATTGGCAGCGTTCACATAAGCATCCTTAACGCTTGATAAAGCCTGTGTAACTTCTTTTGTTTTTTGAGTATAGTCACCGGTAGCTGCTACTACATCGGTAATGTCATTCATATTGCTGATGGTAGTGTTCAATTTCTTGAAACCTTCACCAAGCCTGTTCAGATTTGTAGGTGTAATGTCTGCTGCAAGCATGGCCTTGTCCAAAGAACCAAGTACATCGCCGGGAGCAGCTTTTTTTGCGGCACCATGTCCGTCATCAACGGCCGGGTAACGGATGTAAAGAAATCCATACACAAGGAACACGAGTGCTTCTGTTGTAAGACCGATTTTCAGCCACATATCAGCATCCGGTGAGTGAAGGATTTTCCTTAGGGCACCCCAGATAACGATAGCCGCGGCAATGGATACGAATACGTCTACAAGCTTACTTACTTTAGGAGGAATAGCTGCTGCCATAAAACAAAACTTTGATTTTTAAAAGAATGGTTGGTTATAAAATTTTACAATATATTATGCAAAAGGAAAAAAAAGGAGGTCATTACAATGAACTCCTCAATTACCTTTCTTTCTGTTCTTTATAAATTATTTGCGACGACCTGATGGTGCCGGTAAATCAATTACGGTACGGAAGCCTACATATGATTTTGTAGAATCCTGGTACTCGTATGTACGTGTACCTGTCTGCAGGTAATACCCCACATCTTTCCAGCTACCGCCACGGATTACCTTACGCTTCATTTTGGGAGGATCAGAATCTTTAGCATTCCAACGAACATCAGGGTTCATGTCATGCTGGAAGGTGTAAGAACCTTCGTAGAAGATTGATGAAGTCCACTCAGCTACGTTACCGCTCATGCAATACAGACCAAAGTCATTAGGCCAGTAAGCATCGGCGCGCACTGTATAAAATCCACCATCTTCAGGATAGTTACCGCGACCTGGTTTAAAGTTCGCAAGCAAACAACCTTTTTTATTTCTCAGGTAGTAGTTACCCCATGGGAACATAGATTGTGAACGGCCACCGCGTGAAGCGTACTCCCACTGTGCCTCTGTTGGCAAACGGAAATCCGACTCCTGTACCCTTTTCTTGGAATCAAGCCATGAATTCAGGTACTGGGTTCTCCAGTTACAAAATGCATCAGCCATTTTCCAGTTTACACCTACTACAGGATAGTTTCCAAAAGCAGGGTGTGCGAAATAACGCTTGGTCATTGGCTCGTTATATGAATAAGAGAAATCACGGATCCATACAAGTGTATCAGGATACACACGTACCGGGAACCTTTCAATAAACGTAGAACGTGGTTTATTGGCATTCTCTCTTCTTGCAGCTTCTTTCAGGTCAAAACGCTCAACCTGGTATACCAGTTTGGAAGGATCAATTTCTTTTTTACCAAAGATGCGGTCTTCGGGAGGCAGGATCAGGTCTGATAACTGCTCAAGAATTTTAGGATCGCTCCATTTAACGGTTTTCATTTTTGCCCAGTCAATGTGTTCATTGCCGTCTGCATCAGCTTTTACATAGCCCATCTTTTTGGCAGCCACAGAATCTCTTACCCACATTACGAATTGTCTGTATTCGTTGTTGGTAATTTCTGTTGCATCCATCCAGAAGCCACTGATTGAAACGGAACGGTTACGGGCACTGAAGGCATAAGCAGGATCCTCGTCACTGGGTCCCATATGGAAGGTTCCCTGAGGAATGAACACCATGCCCGGAGGCTTTGGCAGCGTATAACGGCTACCGGGTGCGATCCCGTGAAGCTGACCGTCATTCGGTAAGCTTCCGCCTTTGTTCTTACTAGATCCGCAGCTTGCAAGCACCAGCGTTGCAAGGGCGAGTAAAGTGTAGTAATGGTTTTTCATTTTCATACACGAGGGTATTGGGCAAATATAACGTTTTGAAATATTTGGTGACACAAGGTTAAAATTAATTTTTAGCATTTCCAAGTACCTAAAAGTTTTTTCGTCGTACAATCAAGAACGGCTGTTAAGTCCTTCTTATTGCACTCCATTTTAAATTAATTATGTTTAAGCAAGCTTAAAAACTCCTGTATAGTATTTACAGGGCGGCGACATGCGTAGTTTTTACATAAGTAGATGAGGATTTCACTTGTTTCTGCCTTATCTGCCAAAAGAGGGTACCCGGGTAGGGGATTGTCTGACGCCTGCGCTAATTTATGCGAAATATAGACGCGAAGTATTTTTTCTAAGTATTTTTTCGCATCCTTCCCCACTATAGCAATTTCAACCGTACCCATGCTCATTTCATAATACAAGGCCAGCCACACCCCGAAAGAAGTCGGATATTTTACGGCAACATCACCCAGTGACTGAACCATATCCTCTGCCCTTTCTCTCCATGCAGGTTTGTCAAACAATATCGAAAGCCGGTAAAGATTGCCTGCCATCACTGCATTACCCGATGGCGTTGCCCCATCATATATTTCTTTTTTTGGAACTATAATGTCCTTCTGACCCTTATACGTAAAAAAGAAAAACGGGGAAGCTTCATCACTGTAAAGTTCCAGTACTTTTTCAGTGAGAGCTGATGCGGTTTGCAGGTGGGTATAATCTGCCGTTACCTGCGCAAGCTCCAGCAGGGCCGCAATCAAAAAACTATAATCATCCAGGAAGGCAGGGTACTTGGCCTGTCCGTTTTTCCATGTATGCATGAGTACAGGACCTTCGCCCTCATATGCATGCAAAAGAAAATTCATATTACGCAGTGCAAGCTCCCTGTACTTTTCTTCACCTGTTGCTGCAAAAGCCTTGCTGAGCGCTGCATTCATCAGGGCGTTCCAGCCCAGAATAACTTTGTCATCCAGCTGGGGCCGGATGCGTTTTGTTCTTTCTTCCCATAAATTTTTCTTTCCGCGTTCCAGGAGGTCTCTAAGCTCAGTTTCCGGTATCTCTTTATCCAGGGCAAATTCTTCAAAAGGTTTACCGGTTCTCAATATGCTTTTTTCTTCCCAGTTTCCCCCGGGTTTTACATCGTAGTAAGCCGAAAATAATTCTGCATCTTTTTGAAGCAGTTCCTGCACTTCTTCATAATCCC
>DATLDR010000286.1:0-20786 GCA_035525775.1 Flavitalea sp. | reverse complement strand
ACAGACAAGAGTGAAAAGGATTGCGATAACGGTTAATGCTATGCTTACCAATAAGACTTTTGCTGAAGCATTGAAATCAGATAACTTCCGTTAATGAATCATCCTCTTAAATTTGTTCAGATACTAAGGGGATTCGCTGCTATTGCTGTATTGGTGTACCATGCCGGTATATATTCGGCGTTATATTTCAAAACTAAGTCATTTGGTTTTGAATATGGTACGCTTGGTGTAGACTTTTTCTTTACACTAAGCGGCTTCATCATTACTTACATACATTTGAGCGATATCGGTGGCAAGGGTAGTGTTAATACATTTATTTTTAAACGGTTCATCAGGGTATTTCCTTTTTACTGGTTCACATTATTGGCGGTCATTGCACTTGATCCACCATCATTTCCAGGTTGGAAATTGTTTCTTCAAAATTTGTTATTGTTTCGCATACCTATGTCAGCAATGCCATTGAAGGTTGCATGGAGCCTTACATTTGAAATTGTATTTTATATTCTTTTTGCTATCGCTATCACTGCAGGATGGAGACTAACAAAAATTATGATTGGATGCTGGTTATTACTGATCATTTTTGCTCCGCAAATTCATCATACACTTTTACAGGTATTCGTTAGCAATTTGAACATTGAATTTATTTTTGGATGCTTAGCCGGTTATATATTCATTTTAAAAAAGCCTGAATTAAAACCATCTGTATTCTTTATCGGTTTTTTAATCATTTCAGCAACCCTGCTATTATGTGTAACATGGCGGGGGTTCGACCGGTTCAGCATCATTATGACCACGTTAATCGGATTAGCTTCCGCCTGGATCATTCTGCATGCGGCCTTACTTGATAAAGCGCAATTGTACAGATCGTTTGCATTGCCTGTTCTTGTATTAGCCGGTGATGCTTCATACGCAATATATTTAACACATACCGTGTACATGCCTTACCTGTACAGATTATTCAATGATTTTATTGATGCATCTTCTCTTAATAATTATCTGATGGCGTTAATCGTACTGTTCATCATTTTAATTGCTATTTTCATTGGAATCCTTATTCATAAATTTATTGAAAAGCCATTGCTTGTGTTTTTACGAAGACAATTTCATTTGTTAACTACACGAGCGAGTCTTTCATAAATTTCCTCGGCTATACGGTTATTCATATAAGGAGAATAATGAAACTGATCGATAAAAGGCAACTGTTTTCATGCACCAGCATGTTTCCCAGGTAGAAAATATTCTTTGTGCTGTCGTATTTCTTTTCCAGCAACTTGTAACCAGCCACTACTACGTCATTAGTTAAGGAATCGACAATAGGATCATTTACTTTATTTGTGTAGTGGTAATTGGATTCGGCTGTATGAAGAAGAGGGGAGTGATGTTATTGACTTCGCATAACCTGAACAGATGGCTGATATGTTATTCTATTGAAGTTTTTAATTATGGCATTCCGGCCTATTATTCTTTCATACAAATGCTAAAGAATCGTTGGCATTTTTCTGAAAATAGATAATACGCAACAGAATTTCCATTATGATCAGAGCGATCACTAACTGGATAAGGATAGTAGATATTCGTTTACTCATGCGTGGTCATTTTCATTATCTATCACAATGGTGTTACCGCCAGATCCTTGGGCTTAATAAATATTTTTTGATACATCTTTTAAATAATATTCGGCATTGTCCACTACATGTATCCATAGGACGTGTTTACTATAGAAGGCTTTTCTGCTTCATTCACCCATTCCAGTGAAATCAACTGCTGATTTTCCAGGTAATCGTTGGCGCCATACCTGCTCATTAGCGTACGCTTTTAGGCAGGCGATTCTTAGGTCGAAATTTGTTTTGGATTCATTTTGTATAGCGAAGTGGATGGCACTGTCGATCAGGTGTTCATTTATTTTAAGTTGGGCGGCTGATTTAATTTGCCAGGCAGAGTCTGGGAAGTAGGGTACTTGTGCATTTGAGATAAAGTGGTGAAAAAGGACAATTGAAAGAAGTAAGAATTTCATGTAAAATAAAGATAAGGAAGACATTATAAATAGGATTGGCATGGATTATTTTATTGGGAAAGAAGTGTGTTGTTGTTTATATTTGCAACCCTGAAACAGATGCCCAGGTGGCGAAATTGGTAGACGCACTGTGTTCAGGTCGCAGCGTGAGCAATCATGTGCTGGTTCGAATCCAGTCCTGGGCACGAAACTAGTTTTTAGGCAATCAGATCTCTGATTGCCATTTTTGTTTTCCTCTAGAAGCCGCATCAATTCCGGAATTGCGGCGAACACACTGTTCACGCGAATGGTTCGAACTTCATCAGTTTTCTTTCGTATATAATTCCTTCAGGAAATACCAGTTTTTGAAAGAGAATCTGCAAAGCAGACAGGTTTGTAAGTTACACAGGCTCTTACTTTCTTTCATCTAACGGTCGTGATGATAAGATGTCAAACTAACACTACTTAAATTGAATGAGTTTACAAAATCATGTAACCTTACAACTTCCCCAACAACAATTATAGAAGGATTGGCAAGGCCTTCATATTGCGCTTTGAAAAAAATGTCACTGACAGTTCCAATTACAATTTTTTCGTTTTGCGTGGTTCCATTCTGGATGATAGCAACAGGTGTACCTGCTTTTCCTTCCCTGGAAAATATATCCATAATAGCTTCCAGCTTACTCATGGCCATTAATATGATGATAGTTGCTGAGGATTGCGCAGCAAGCTTTATATCTGTGGAGATCTGTCCTGACCTGGTGGTGCCGGTTGTAACCCAAAAGCTTTCTGAAACGCCACGACAGGTAAGGGGTATCATTTGCATCGCCGGTACAGCCAAAGCACTGGAAATTCCCGGTATTACAGTTACTTCAATACCTGCCTGATGCGCAGCTTGAATTTCTTCCGATGCCCTTCCAAATACAAACGGATCCCCGCCTTTTAGCCGTACTACATGGCCATGAGAATAAGCGTATTCAACAATAAGGGTACTGATCTCTTCTTGAGATAATGCGTGGCAACCATACCGCTTTCCTACAAATCTTTTTACAGCATTTGGCCTTGCATAAGCCAGTAAGTCCGCGTTTGCAAGGGCATCATATAGTATTACGTCAGCTCTTTCAAGAGCCCGGATAGCTTTTATTGTAATCATTTCCGGATCGCCCGGTCCGCTGCCAACTATAGATAAAAAAGGTTGGATCATAAATATTATAAATAATTATATTTAACTTATTCCGATATTAACTACACAAATTTAAGAATATACGCCTAAATTTATTTAATAGATCATATGTTTATGATATAAATAATATGATTTAGGGCAAATATTGTAACATATATTTATTTATTATACGACTGCTTGCTATCTTTTTTGTTATCTAGACAAATCTATTGTTTATGAAAAGGGTAGTTGTAGTTGGTAATGGAATGACAGGCTTCAAGTTTTGCGAAAAATTTATATCAAAAAAAAATAGACACAGTTTTGAGGTTATTGTCTTTGGTGAAGAGCCCCGGCCTGCCTATGATCGCGTTCATTTAAGCGAATATTTTTCAGGTAAGACGGCTGAAGACCTTACTATGGCACCTTGCGATTGGTATGCCGCAAATGAAATTGTTCTTCACCTCGGCGATCCGGTGCAGTCAATTGACCGCATCAACAAAACCATCACTTCCCATAGAGGATTCACCATTTCGTATGATTATTTGGTCCTGGCCACGGGTTCATCTGCTTTTGTTCCACTTATTCCCGGAGTAGAAAAAGATGGTGTATTCATATATAGGACCATCGAAGATCTAGAAATGATCACATCCTGGTCTAAAAGATCACATAAAGCTGCTGTAATAGGGGGTGGATTGTTAGGTCTGGAAGCCGCAAAGGCATTGATCGACCTCGGTATTAATGATACCCATATCATAGAATTTGCTCCACGTTTAATGCCGCGTCAGATCGATAGTGCCGGCTCGCAATTACTACGTTCGAAACTCGAAAATCTTGGACTCACCGTCCACACGTCAAAAAGTACAACAGAAATTACCGGAGAAGGTTTTATCAAAGGCATTACATTTTCTGATAATAGTTCCATTGCTGCTGATATGCTCATTATCTCCGCTGGTATCAAACCAAGGGATGAACTCGCTATAGCCTCCGGTTTGAAATCAGGATCAAGGGGCGGGATCGTTGTAAATGATACACTGCAAACATCCGACCCATTCATTTTTGCTATTGGTGAGTGCGCCCTCCATAATGAAATGATTTACGGTCTGGTTGCGCCATGCTATGAAATGGCTGATGTTGTTGCTGAAAACTTAGCTGGCGGACAGAAAACGTTTAACGGTTTTGATATGAGCACCAGGTTGAAACTGCTGGGAGTTGATGTGGCAAGTTTTGGTGATCCGTTTATTACAGGGAAGGAAGTGCGGTCAATAGTTATGGAAGATACCATTAAGGGAATCTATAAACGGATAAATTTAAGTGCCGATGGAAAACAGTTGGTTGGTGGAATTCTGGTAGGAGACACTTCACAATACAATATGTTATTGCAGACATGTAAAAACAAAATTATACTACCACCGAATCCTGAAGAAATAGTAATTGGTGCAAGAAGCGGAGGCGAATCAGTTGGCGGCTCTGGTGTATCAGGTTTACCCGATGATGCAATGATTTGCAGTTGTGAAGGTGTTAGCAAGGCTGCCATTTGCAAGGCAGTAAAAGAACAGAATTGTGATTCACTCGACGTCATAAAGAAATGCACAAAAGCTGGTACAGGTTGTGGGGGATGTGTTCCCCTGGTTAAGGATATTATGGTTCACAGTATGAAGGAACAGGGCATATATGTTCGAAACATTCTTTGCGAACATTTTCATTACAGCAGGCAGGAGATGTTTGATCTTGTTAAAATTCATGAACTCAAAACTTACGATGTAGTCCTCGATAAACTTGGTAACGGGCATGGTTGTGAAGTTTGCAAGCCTGCGGTATCCTCCATTCTTGCAAGCTTGTGGAATGAGATGATACTGAAGAAAGGAAATGATACCGCTCAAGACAGCAATGATCGTTTTCTCGCCAATATACAGAAAGGGGGAACATATTCGATCGTGCCACGCATTCCGGGAGGTGAGATCACCCCCGATAAATTGATCGTGATCGGCCAGGTAGCGAAGAAATATAATTTGTATACAAAAATTACGGGGGGACAACGCATAGATATGTTTGGTGCGCATCTAAGTGATCTGCCTCATATATGGTCGCAATTGATAGATGCAGGTTTTGAAAGTGGTCATGCTTATGGTAAAGCGTTAAGAACAGTGAAGAGTTGCGTGGGCAGTACATGGTGTCGATTCGGTTTGCACGATAGTGTGAGTTATGCAATAAGGATCGAAGAGCGTTACCGCGGATTAAGAGCGCCACATAAGATCAAATCAGCTGTATCCGGTTGCATCCGCGAATGCGCAGAAGCACAAAGCAAAGATTTTGGAATCATTGCAACTGAAAAGGGATGGAATCTTTACGTGTGCGGGAATGGAGGAAGCAAGCCGCAACATGCATTGCTGCTGGCAACAGATCTTGATGGAGAAACCTGTATACGATACATAGATCGTTTTCTTATGTTCTATATCAGAACTGCAGATCCGTTAACAAGAACCGCTTCATGGCTCAATAAAATGGAAGGCGGGATCGATTACCTCAGGAATGTTGTAATAAATGACAGTCTCGGTATGGCAGAACAATGGGAAAATGAAATGCAGCTGCTAGTGGAGAGTTACAAATGTGAATGGAAAGAGGCTATTAACGATCCGGAGATAAGAAAACGATTCAATCATTTTGTTAACGCGCCGGAAGAAAAAGATCCATCGGTGCAATTTGAACTGATGCGTGAACAGAAGCGGGCGAAAGAGTGGAAATGACATAATTGCCAATCTCAATATATAAGATCCATTACCTGAAAAAACTTCTTACGATTATCGCCTTTGCTGCGAAACATTTTCCATTTATAACGATTGAATGCCTTTTACAGGGTACAGAACAGTGCCTTCAGACTGTTTGTATTCCTGATATATATAAAAATATGATCGATTCTAAAAGAGTTAATATGACCGAAGAAAAATTTGTCACATGGTTTTTAGCATGCAGTGTGAATGATATTCCGGACAATGGAGGTGTTTGTGTGAAATATCATGACAAACAGATCGCTTTGTTCTATTTCACCCGCAGGAATGAATGGTATGCTACGCAAAATGAATGTCCCCACCGCAATCAAATGGCTCTAAGCCGCGGTATGATCGGTTCACATGGCGATGACCCAAAAGTGGCCTGCCCTTTTCACAAGAGAACTTTTTCATTAAAAACAGGTGAATGCCTTAGCGGTGACAATTGTTCGATCAAAACATACCAGGTAAAAGTAGAGAATGAAAAAGTATTTATCGGAATTGAAGAATAAAAAAATAACCAAAATATTTCTATGAATAAACCACGCCTTAGAAATAAAAATCCCCGGTTCGAAATGGAAGCTCGCCCGGGGTAATTCTAAATTGACTAACAACTTAAAATCAAAATAAAATTATGAAGAAAAGGAACAGAAAACTTAAAAGTATTGTGCTTATCCTCATTGCTGTATTATCGCTTATTCAAACAAGTGGTCAGCTCACACTTACCGGGCAGGTGCGCACCCGTACCGAGTATCGGAACGGCGTGGGCACGCTTAGACCAAAAAATTATGATGCAGCCTTTTTTACCTCACAGCGCAGCAGAATTACCTTCAATTATAAAGCAGGTCGTATAATACTGCAAACTTCTTTGCAGGATATAAGAATTTGGGGACAGGATGCCTCTACTATCAGTAACACAGATGGAAATAAACTGGGAGTTCATGAGGCGTGGGCAGAAATTATCCTGGCAAATAAAAATGATTCAACATTCAGGCTGCGATCTGCAGATTATTTCGCACTGAAATTAGGAAGGCAGGAACTATTGTACGACGACAGCCGCTTGCTGGGAAACCTGGATTGGCTGCAACAGGCCCGTCGTCATGATGCAGCTGTTATAAAATTTCTTGATAATGGCTGGCAGTTGGATGCCGGATTCGCTTTCAATCAAAACACAGACGCCTTTAATTATAATGGTACTTTTTACACTCCTGCCAACACACCTGCGGTTGTAAAAGACAGTGAAGGATTCCTGGTGGCCATCCCAACAGGTATGGTGCCGCTGATGAACGCTTCAGGAATCAGCAGTAAAACAGGTAATCCTTCTTTTGTAAATCCACCCTCAACAAACGGGATGAATCAGGCATACAAATCATTGCAGTTTCTGTATGCGGCCAAAACCTTTAAAAATACAAAAGCGACCGGCCTGCTGTTGGTTGATCACTTTGGTAAATACATGCTTGATTCGGTTCAGACATCAAGCGTTAATCAACCTGGATATGTTTATGGCCACAGGTTCAATCAGAAAGGAACATATAGCCGCATTACTTCGGGTGTGCTGTTAAATACTGCTCTGAATAAAAAGAAGTCACTCGGATTAACGGCGGGTGTTTATTATCAGGTGGGAAAGAATAAGGATGGAATTAATATGAATGCTTATACGTCAACCCTTGCATTGGCATTCACAAAAAGTAAACTCAGGTACATGCTGGGCTGGGATTATGTTTCGGGCAATAATGCATTTTCATCGTCGGTTATTAATCATCGCTTTGATCCGTTATATGGCACTCCGCATAAATTCTGGGGGTACATGGACTATTTCTACGTAGCTACCGGTTCACCTGCGGGAGGACTAAACGATCCTTACATCAAAATTAAATATGGTAGCAGCAACAAGCGCTTCAGCGCCGGTGTGGATTATCATTATTTCCGGCTTGCAAAAGACCAGAAAGATATAAACGGAGGATCGATCGATAAATATTTAGGGAGTGAAATTGACCTGGTAACAAATTATGCACTTAACAGGGTCACCTCTGTTGAATGGGGCTTTAGTGTAATGGCTGCAACAAAAAGCATGGAGTATGCAAAAGGCATTACACCGAATAGTGCGAAACTCACAGGAACATGGAGTTACCTCATGATCTCTGTTAAACCGGAATTTTTATTCAAATGAACCACAGCCTGATCTGATCGGATCACAAAGCATACAGATTAATTGTAAAAAGAATTCTTATTAAAATTATTATAACATGGAACAGAAATCATTTGAACAGCCATTGCACAGACTTAACATTTTTTCAATGAAAGGGGTGCAGATGCAGACCTTTCATATCACGTGGCTTACTTTCTTCTTCTGTTTTTTTGCCTGGTTTGGAATTGCGCCATTAATGCCACTGGTAAGTGAGCAGCTTCATCTTACGAAGGAACAGAAAGGCAATGTTGCGATAGCTGCGGTTAGCGCTACCATCATTGCGAGGTTAATTATTGGAAGACTAACAGATAAATATGGACCGCGGAAAATGTACACCTGGTTGTTAGTGATATGCGCATTCCCTGTTATGTTTATCGGAATTTCAGACAGCTATTATACTTTTTTAATTTTCAGGTTGGGCATTGGTGTTATAGGAGCATCATTCGTTCTGACCCAGTTTCATACTTCTGTAATGTTTGCGTCGAGTATAAAAGGTTCGGCAAATGCCGTTGCTGGTGGCTTTGGTAATACAGGAGGAGGTGCAACTCAAATTTTAATGCCATTGATCGCTGCAGCATTGGTAGGTATCGGACTGGTGAGTAAAGAAGACAGCTGGAGATATGCAATGATCTTTCCCGGGGTGATGCTCCTCGTTATGGCATGGCTGTATTGGAAGTATACACAGGATACACCTGAAGGGAATTTTGACGAATTGCCACAAAAAGATAATGATAAAAAGGAAAATACTTTTCTATCAGCTGCAAAAGATTACAGGACGTGGATATTGACAGTTGCTTATGCTGCATGTTTTGGCGTAGAGATCACAGTTGACAATTTCGCCGCTTCCTATTTTCATGATGACTACAAAGCCACATTGATATTTGCCGGGCTGCTTGCAAGTATTTTTGGATGGCTCAACATCTTCGCACGGGCATTGGGAGGTATCGTCTCTGATAAGATCGGGAAGAAGTATGGCTTCAACGGGAAAGTAAGTTTGCTTGCCGTTCTTCTGTTATCCGAAGGTGTAGGAATCATGTTATTTGCAAATTCCGGCGGACTGATCATGGCAATCACCATGATGTTCTTTTTTGGGCTGTGCCTCAAAATGGCAAATGGCGCCACCTATAGTATTGTACCATTTATTAATCCTAAAGCAGTTGGTAGCGTAGCGGGAATCGTAGGTGCTGGTGGAAACGTCGGTGCCATGCTTATAGGCTTTTTGTTTAAATCGATGCCTTATTCAACTGCATTTTTATATCTGGGTGGAGGAGTTTTTGTTGTAGGACTGGTTGTAATGGTGGTGAGGTTGCTGAGTCTAAGGAGGAATGTCAACAAGCTCGTCCGCTCAGAAGCGCAAAACATGGATGAGTCCTTGGCAGCATAATCTAAAATCAAATTACCCGGAAAGTTATAATTGATGCACGGAAATAACAGATTGAAGACCACTTGTTGCTATTGCGGCGTAGGCTGCGGTATTGTTGTGGATACAGACGCGCAGGGTCGTATTACCGTGGAAGGCGATAATAATCATCCTGTGAATAAAGGAATGCTTTGTTCAAAAGGAATGAATCTTCATTATACTGTGATGGACAGATCTGACAGGTTGTTGTATCCTGAAATGCGTTATAGCCGTAATCAGCCAAGACAAAGAGTTTCATGGGATGTTGCATTCGAACGTACGGCAGCTGTTTTCAAAACGCTTATCAGTAAATATGGTCCTGATTCTGTAGCCTTCTATGCATCGGGCCAATGCCTGACAGAAGAATATTACGTTGTCAATAAGCTCATCAAAGGTTTTATAGGAAGTAATAACATTGATACCAACTCAAGATTATGCATGAGTTCGGCGGTTGTTGCATATAAAATGAGTCTTGGAGAAGACAGTGTTCCCGTAAGCTACGACGACCTTGAACTGGCAGATTGCATTTTTGTTGCTGGGGCTAATCCATCATGGTGTCATCCTATATTATGGAGACGGGTCGAAGCGGCGAAAGAAAAAAATCCGGGAATAAAGATCATTGTAAGTGATCCGCGAAAAACGCAAAGCTGTTCAATAGCGGATATTCATTTGCAATTGAATCCTGGAACTGATATCACGTTGCATCATGCTATTGGCCGTTACCTGATTGAGGAGGGCAATATTGATATAGAATTTATTAAAAACCATTGCGAGGGGTTTGAGCAATACCGCGATACCGTATTCGAAAGATCAGTAGCGGAGGCTGCGGCAATTTGCGGTTTATCTGAAAACGATATTCGTCTTGCCGCATCTTACATTGGCAAGGCAACAGGATTTATTTCCATGTGGACGATGGGATTGAACCAGAGTGTTATTGGTGTAAACAAGAATCTTTCCCTGATCAATCTCAACCTGGTCACCGGTAATATTGGTA
This sequence comes from Flavitalea sp., assembly GCA_035525775.1. Classification (GTDB taxonomy): domain Bacteria; phylum Bacteroidota; class Bacteroidia; order Chitinophagales; family Chitinophagaceae; genus Flavitalea. The sequence continues at coordinate 10,285 of DATLDR010000286.1, read as the reverse complement.
AACCAGGTTCGGGACCTTTTTCGTTAACAGGTCAGCCAAATGCAATGGGAGGAAGGGAAGTTGGTGGTATGGCCAACCTGTTGCCGGCTCATCGTGAACTTATGAATGAAGTGCACAGGAACGAGGTTGAAAGATACTGGCAGATTCCTTTGGGATCCATTCAGCCGAAATCAGGGCTGACTGCAACAGAGATGTTCGAGGCATTGAATGATGGCAGGTTAAAAGCAATATGGATCATGTGCACAAACCCGCTTACCAGCTTACCAGATGCGCGCATTGCAGAGGAAGGATTAAAGAAAGCAAAGTTTGTAGTCGTGCAGGAAGTAAGCAACAGGCCGGAGACATTGCAATATGCGGATGTTGTATTACCTGCAGCTTCATGGCTTGAAAAGGAAGGTACCATGACCAATGCCGAACGCCGTATCAGTTATCTTAATAAAGTAATAAATGCACCGGGTGAAGCGTTACCGGATGCAGAAATCCTGTGGCGATTTGCGCAAAAGATGGGTTACCCTGGATTTAATTATACAAACGTCAGCGCGATATTTGATGAACATGCTGCACTTACAGCGAGGACAAAAATTGATATCAGTGCACTTACTTACGTTCTGTTGAAAGAAAAACGAAGTGTACAATGGCCTTATACAAAAGATATAAATGGTAATGGCACCAAAAGACTTTTTATCGACAGGCAATTTTATACCCCTACTAATAAAGCCATCATTCACTCCTTTCCTGATGCAAATACATCAGAAAAACCAGACGAACAATTTCCGCTTATATTAACCACAGGACGCATAAGGGATCAATGGCATACCATGAGCAAGACCGGTAAGGTTAATAAATTAAAACAGCATATCAGTGAGGCGTTTTTGGAAATACATCCAGACGATGCATCTGAAAGGGAAATAAAAGAGAATACATTGGTAGAAGTGTGTAGTCAAAGAGGAAAGGTGAGAGTGAAGGCCAGGATTTCCATGGATATTAAGAAAGGTGTTTGCTTTTTACCCATGCATTGGGGCAAAATATTGAATAACGATTTGAACCGGGCCAATAACTTAACTAATAACCTGGTTGATCCTGTCAGCAAAGAACCTGATTTTAAATTTTCCGCGGTACAGGTCTGGCGATACAGGAAACCCAGGCAGAAAATAATTGTTATTGGCGCCGGAGCTGGTGCTTGCGGATTTGTAAAAAGTTATCGTTCGTTGAATGCAGACGATGAAATCACCGTATTCAGTAAAGAGAATTTCCCATTTTATAATCGCGTGCTATTGCCGGATTACATCAGCGGTGCTTTGCCATGGAGTAATCTTATCAAGATGACTGATCAACAGGAGCGTGAATATAAAATAAAACTGCATCGCGGAATAAGTATTGAAAAAGTAGACAGGAATAAAAAAACCCTTACAGACAGTGACGGCAATACACATCATTATGACGTTCTGATAATGGCTACTGGAAGTCGTGCTGCGATGTTGCGTGATCTGCCGCCGATAAATGGAATATTCACAATGCGTAATAAGATAGACGCCGACAACTTCAAAAATCACATTGATGCTTCTAAAGGAAAAGTGGTGATCGTTGGCGGCGGATTGCTTGGCATAGAACTGGCGGCAGCATTACGGGAAGTGAACGTTGAGGTAACGATCATTCAACGTATATCAAGACTAATGGATCGGCAACTGGATCCCCTGGGTAGCCAGTTACTGCATGAAGAATTGGTTTCGAAAGGAGTGGATGTTTATTATAACGACGAAATAGAACGTTTCCTGGGTGATAAAACGATCGCTGGAATTCACTTGAAAAGTGGACTGCAACTGCAAGCTCAGGCAGTGGTCATCGCGATTGGTACGGTTCCGAATATAGAAATCGCGAAAGCTTGTGGCATTGAATATAAAAGAGGCATTCTTGTTGACGAATATCTGCAGTCAAATGATAAAAATATTTTTGCGATTGGCGAAATAGCAGAATTTAAAGGGTTTTTGTACGGCATAACTGCTGCAGCTGAGCAACAGGCAGAAATTGTTGCAAGATACCTGAACGGAGATATATCGAAGTACTATACAGGATCTCTGCTGATGAATATTTTAAAAATGCACGGAACGCATCTTTGCTCAATGGGAGAGGTGGAGTGCCCAGCCGATCCTTCTTATGAAGAAGTAGTATTTATTGACAAAGCAAAAAGGTATTATAAGAAATGTATCATTCATAATGACAAGCTGGTTGGCGCTATCCTTATTGGTGATAAAAGTGAATTCCTTGAATTCCGTAACCTGATAGAAAATAAATTAGAACTCAGTGAGAAGCGGTTACAATTGTTGCGATCCGGCAAGGCGTCCGAACCTGTTATAGGCAAAGTGGTGTGCAGTTGTAATAATGTTGGAGCCGGCAATTTGAAAAACAAGATAAGAGAAGGTTGCAGTGATCTTTTACAATTATGCCAGCTTACAGGGGCTGGGATGGGTTGTGGCAGTTGTCGGCCGGAAGTAAAAGATGTACTTGAGGCTCAATTAAAATCAGCTGTTGGGATTGAATAATAAGAATGATGTAATGAACCAGAGAGTGACCATAAAAATAAATTTTCGCGGAGGCATAACTTCTCCCGGTGAATTTTATAACGTGTTGGTTGCTGCACGTAAGGCAGGCGTTAGTTATGTAAGTTTTGGCCTAAGGCAGCAGTTACTGATCGACGTTTCAATAGAGACGGCTCACATTCTGAACGATGAATTGGAAAAACTCAATGTATTATCTGAAACGGATATAAATGATTTTCCGAATATCATAAGTAGTTACCCGGCAGAAGAAGTGTTCATTCACAACACTTGGCTCAGTGAAGGAGTGTATAAGGATATGTTCGATGAAATGAATTACCGACCCAGGTTAAAGATCAATATATCTGACAGCAACCAGAGTTTCACTCCAATACTAACCGGAAATATCAACTGGGTGGCTTCTTCAACGGCACAGCATTTCTGGCATCTTTTTGTTCGCTTTCCAAAAACAAACGTTATCTATGAATGGGATCAGATGGTATATACCAATGATGTGGGTAAACTTTCAAAGGAAGTCGAACAAATAATATTCAGCAATAAGGATGAATTTTATGATAACAAGTTGGCGAATGGTGAACTATTATTAAAAAAGCTTGACCTGGATAAATACATATTACAAGCAACTCAAAAGCCTGCAATCTTACCACCGTTCAATTTGCCGTATTACGAAGGATTAAATCGTTACAACGAAAAATACTGGCTTGGGATCTATCGCCGTGACGAATTATTCGATATTGCATTCCTGAAAGAGATGTGTTTATTATGCCTGGAAACAAAGATCGGCCAGGTATGCTCCACTCCATGGAAATCTATTGTTGTAAAAGGAATTGAAGAAAAGGACAAAGCTGCTTGGAACCGGTTATTGGAAAAGCATACTATAAATATGCGTCATGCCGCCAATGAACTTAATTTCCAGGTAGAAGATAATTGCAGTGAAGGACTTGATCTGAAAAATTACCTGGTAAAGGGATTAAACAAGGACGATATAAGAACATTTGGCCTTTGCATAGGAATAAAGACCAGGAAGAAAAGTGAAGTCTTCAGCAGTATCCTGGTGAGACGGAAAGCACTCATTTCTTTCTTTGGTATAGAAATGTTTTACCTGTATGATATTTTATGTGCACGTAATTTCAATCCCAATGAACGGACTGCATTTGTGTTCAGTAAAAACAATCCAAAGTTTGTGCTTAGGGAACAATTGCGAAGTGCGATCGTGGCGTTCTATTCTGACCGCAACAATAAAAATACAATCCCCGATAGTGAAATAAAACGTCCTGAAGAAAAAATAAAAAGTAAAATAACCGAATATGTTTACCAATGTGAAGACTGCCTTTCCATTTACGACAATTCCGCAGCCGACACTGAAAAAGGCATTGATGCGGGAACTGATTTTGAATTGCTTCCAGCTGACTATACTTGTCCTTTATGTGAGGGATCAAAAGATAATTTTGTAAGAATTGAAAGAAACAAATTAGGACTGGTTTTCGATAATTCTTAATAGAGATTCAAAATTTGTATATGGTATCTATATCAGATGCGATAGATCTAATAAAATCAACATTGCAACGCAACCACCCCGCTACATTGCCTCAAGGAAAAAATTAAAGGTATACAGGTGCAGTAGGCTCAGGATTTACGCAAACGTCTTACAAGGAAATTGTCAAAGTTTGAAATAATTGAAAAAAGTTCGCTTATCCATAAAGTTGATCCCAACAAGGCAACAAGGTTTAGAAGAGCATCCACTGATTTAATATATTGGGAAAAACCGGTGCAAAAATGTTTAATTAATGTGAAAGGTCCTGATTCAAACCGGGTTGATCGTACGGTGCTTACCATGACGCATATGCTGCTTACACAAAAAAAGCCCTGGTTAGGGGCTTGTGTTATGTTCATCAACTATAACTCAATAAACTATAGACATTAATTTACTGCCTCTGCTTTCATCTCTGCTTTAACATCGTTCGTAGTTTGCTTGCTGCTGAAGTTAATCATCCAGTGCACGCCATACTTGTCTTCAAACGATCCAAAGTAATCACCCCAGAACATATCTGCCATAGGCATCTCAACTTTACCTCCTTCGGAAAGACCATTAAATAACCTGTCCGCTTCCTTGCGGCTGTCAGGAGCAATTGAAATATAATTATTATTTCCTACATTAAGTACATGTCCCATGGATGGCACACAATCAGAGGCCATCAGGAATTGACCGTCTCCAATGGGGATGCTTACATGCATCACCCTGTTCCTTTCATTTTCAGGCAATGATTCAGTGCCAGGCGCCTGACCGATTCTCTGAAGAAAAAGTTCTCCACCAAAAACAGTCTGGTAGAATTTGAAAGCTTCTTCAGCATCGCCATCAAAATTTAAATAAGGATTGAGTTTCATTTTAATTGTTTTTATAACCCAAATCTAAATTATCCCGTTGTTAATAAGAGGGTTAATTGTGACAATTAAAAGGCGCTATGCGACAAATACAATATGGTTACCGATGCTTTTATATATTGTTCATCCTTTTCTTTCTCATCCACTACATTACCATTAAGAGGCAATATGAGTCATTCCATTATCAGTATGCCATACTGTTCTTGAACCTTGCGTAGCTACTTGTTCCTATTTTTTTAAAGACGCCATATCGATCACAAAACGATACTTCACATCGCCTTTCAGCAGGCGTTCATAAGCTTCATTGATTTGCTGAATATTGATCATCTCAATATCTGCGACAATGTTGTGTCTGCCACAGAAGTCTAGCATTTCCTGGGTCTCAGCGATTCCCCCGATGGTTGAACCGGCAAAGCTTCTGCGAAAAGGTATCAGGCTGAATGCTGCTACCGGAAGTGGATGCTCAGGAGCACCTACCAATGCTAATGAACCATCAACTCTCAACAATTTGAGATAGGCATTAATATCATGCTGTGCAGATACTGCATCCATAACAAAATGAAGCTTGCCCGCATATTTGCGCATTTGTTGATCATCCGTGGATAACACGACGTCATCAGCACCTAAACGCCTGGCATCTTCAAATTTCGAAGGTGAAGTAGTAAACACAATAACTTCGGCACCCATAGCTTTTGCGATCTTAACTCCCATATGCCCCAAACCTCCAATACCAACGATGCCTACCTTTTGACCTGGGCCTACGTTCCAATGTCTGAGTGGGGAGTAGGTGGTAATACCTGCACATAACAATGGGGCGGTGGCGGCGAGGTTAAGATTTTCAGGAACGCGCAAAACAAAATCCTCATCCACCACAATACTTTCTGAGTACCCACCATAAGTTTGTGTGTCAAGGTAAATATCTGGTGAATTGTAAGTTAAGGTGTTTCCCTCTTCACAATATTGTTCAAGCCCTTCTTTACAATATTCACATTCGCGACAACTGTCAACCATGCAACCTACCGCAGCAAGATCACCTTCTTTAAATTTTGAAACGTGATCTCCTACACTTACAATCTTTCCTACTATTTCATGTCCGGGTACACATGGATAGATGGTACCATGCCATTCGTTTCTTGCTGTGTGAAGATCTGAATGGCAAACACCACAGTATAAAATCTCAATCTCTACATCATGCGGTGTAACGTTTCTGCGTCTTATGTCTAAATCCTTTAATTGTGCATCTGCAGCTTCAGTACCAAACGCCCGTACTTCTTTTGCTTCAATAATAATAGCTCCTTCTGCAGCTGATCCGATTGCTTCCATTTTTTATATATTTTTTGTTTTTACTACAAATAAGAGACCGCCTGTCTGCCGGATCAATGGGGTGATTCTCTGTGATAAGATTTGCCTTGGGGCCTATTAAAACATGCTCTTCGTTGTAATGCCACCCAAGTCCTGAAACGATCAAGCATGATTGATAAAAACCTTCCTTCTTCTTCCCTATTCCTTCTCCTCCTGCGGTGTGCCTCTACTGTTGTCTTAACCTGTCCACAATATTTTGTGCCTTGTCAAGATGTTCATGCAGGTGTGGTAGCATATCACTCGCGAAATTCTTTAGCCTTTTATTATTACCATTTGATGCCTCGTTTTGAAAAATACTGATCGCCATCTGGTGATCCCGTATCTGGCTAATGATATATACAGTGTCAAGATCCATTCCTGTTAAAGTTTGTAATGAATCCATCAGCATCAGATGCGCATCATCCAATGAATCCCGTGTAGCTATTCCAGAACCTACAACCACTGAATCCAGTTCCTGACTTGCTGTGATATGTTCAGTTACCATCTGCTTGCCATAATTAGAAACAGCAGTATCATCGGCTCTTTCAGCAGCAGTCTGCCCTGCAGATATCTCAGCAAAATTACTCATCGAAGCATTTATGACAAACGCTGAATCAATCACATTGTATGCGTTCTTCTCTGTGTTTTCGTTGTTATTTTTATCACAACCAACAATTAATACTGCAGTTACTGCCATAAATGACAACATCCAATTTCCTCTTTTCATACTTCTCTTTTAAATTATGATTATATTACTCCAAACACCTGTTGAATGATTTCACAATCTGGGATTTGGCTTATTATGCAACTAGACACAGGTCGGAGGGCAAAGAGGAAAGGTGGGAGTTGAAATTATTAGGTTCATGTAACTGACTGTTAACTGAAATCAAAAGGCCCATGTGGATTGAAAGTTATTTATAGTAAGTATTTGCATTCAATATCCTATGGCCTGCTTTTCTGCCATATTCACGATGCCAGCATTCATTGTAGTACGGCATGTTTCTACACGCTCAATCGTTAAATGTCCCGCGTGTTCCGCAAATCTCTCTCTATCTCGTTCAAATCATTCTTCAAATGAATGATCCTGTCAATTAACCGGTCTTTTTTAGTCTCCTCATGTCTCATGTTGTCATTATCAAGTTGCTCTTCAAGCTGGCGAACCGCCATATGTACAGGTTCATTAACATGACGATTGTCTTGATCATATTCTCTTGATGACAGGTTCTGATCATCATCGGTTTGTTGCTGTCTTAAGCGAAAGGTCCTTTCATTAGGCTTGTCCTGTAAATTGTTCTTTCTGTTTTTAAAAACGTTATCGTAATTGTAATTGGAGTGTTCGTACAGATTTGTTTGTTCCGGGGTTTTGCCTGTTGGTGTGAGTCCGGGTGTACTTGAAAATATGGTGAAGATGTCCTGTTCATCCTGCTGTCCCATGTTCTTATCATAGGTGGGAAGTGCCCTGATTTGCCATGCATTTACAGATTCCAGGATTACATTGTCATTCGTCTCTGGTAAATGTGCAACTCCGATCGGGATCAGTACTTTGCGTCTGTCAAGATCGAAGTCGTTATCTTTCAGGTGAGCGATAATGTATCTGACCTTCTGTTGTTCAGGATCGAAAAGCAAATCATGTACAACGCCCAGTTTACGATCACTGGTGTCCTTGATCGACCATCCAATGATATCAGGTTCGCCATCCACTATTTCGTAACCGCTGCTGCGAAGCTCACGCAGACGGCTGAATGAATTATTAGTTTCCATTTTCTGTTTTTATTTTAATAATAGATGAGTATCAATAAAATGCATTTTATCGGGATGTTGTATCTGTCCGTAATGTGTCCGTGTGGTATTGATTCACAGTGTCGCTACGGTACTGATTTACAGTATCCGTACTGTGTTGATTGGTCGAATCCGTGACAGTACCCTCAGCTACCTCATTCTTGTCACGGAATAAAAAATAAGCGGCTGCCGTAATAATTAATACCAGGAGTAACCAGGGCCATACAGACGCACGTTTTTTCGGTTGAACATTGAGATCCGCCATAAAAATTTATTAATATATAAAGCTGTCCAGCAAAATCGTGCCTCCAGGTTCAGGCGGGTGATTATATCATAAATGTTGTAAGAGTTCTACATTTATTGATATAGTAGACGACCATGTCGTCCTTGTCAAAGAAAATGGGCAGAAGTTTCGTATGTTATTTTTTTCTAATCTGCTAGCAAACGGCCACGATCTCATTTGTTTGGGATAGATCCTGCAATCTTTCTGCCGCCTGCTGCATTATCAGGGCAAAGGAGCAAATTCTTATGAGTTAATACCAATTTTCCCCCTAATTTTCTGGCTTAAATACAATCTGTTATTTTCAATCAGTAATAGATCGTATTGCAAAATTGGTTATCAATCCTCCAGTAAGTTTTTACCAATTAATGGTCTGTTGACCTGATGCCATGAATAAATGTTATATTGACGCTTATTTATGATGAAAGCTATAGAGGGGACAGGAGAAGGAAGACATAATCTAAACTAACTCATTATGAAGATATACAGTCCGGCTGAAGTATGGTTTGTTACAGGAAGCCAGCATTTATATGGTGAAAGGGTTTTGCAGCAGGTGGCTGATCATTCAAACGATATCGCAGCACATTTTCATAATGACAGCAACATAGCTACATCCGTAATTTTTAAACCGGTGTTGAAGACTGCTGAAGAAATATATGCACTCTGCCAGCTGGCAAACAACACGCCGCAATGTATAGGCATCATCACCTGGATGCATACATTTTCGCCTGCGAAAATGTGGATCAACGGACTGAAAATATTGCAAAAGCCATTACTTCACCTGCACACACAATATAACCGTGACATACCCTGGAACGAAATCGACATGGATTTCATGAACCTGAATCAGTCTGCCCATGGCGACCGTGAAGCAGGATACATGATGACGCGTATGAAAATTAAAAGAAAAATTGTCGTGGGCCACTGGAAAGATGAAAATGTGATTAGTAAGATCAATGCCTGGATACGGGCTGCAGCTGCATGGAACGACTGGCAGGGTGCGAAATATGTGAGGTTCGGCGATAACATGCGATATGTTGCTGTTACCGATGGCGACAAAGTAGAAGCTGAAATTAAATTCGGATATTCAGTTAATACGTATGGGATAGGTGACCTCGTGAATATAATTAATGGAGTGAATGGGAAAGAAATTGATGATCTATGTTCCAATTATGATAAAGTTTATGAGGTTAGTTCGGCTCTTCAAAAAGATGGCCTATCACGTTTATCGTTATACGAAGCAGCGAAAATAGAAATAGGGCTAAGGCGATTCTTAAAGGCGGGCAATTACAAAGGTTTCACTGATACGTTTGAGGATTTGCATGGACTATTGCAATTACCAGGCATCGCGGTGCAGCGGTTAATGAACGATGGGTATGGATTTGGCGCGGAAGGCGACTGGAAAACTGCTGCGTTGGTTCGTGCTATGAAGATCATGGGTAGTGGATTGCCTGGCGGCAATTCGTTCATGGAAGATTATACTTATCACTTTGAGCCCGGAAATGAAATGGTGCTCGGTGCGCACATGCTGGAGATTTGTCCGTCTATTGCCAGCAACAAACCTTCATGTGAGATTCACCCGTTGGGTATCGGAAGCAAAGCAGATCCTGTCCGCTTAGTCTTCAACGTTAATGGAGGTCCCGCACTAAATGCATCAATGATCGACATGGGTAAACGGTTCCGGTTGTTGGTTAATGAAGTAGAGGCTGTAGGCCCCATACAGGAAATGCCCAGGTTACCTGTTGCACGCGTATTGTGGAAGCCGAAACCTGATATGTACACCGGTTGTGCGGCATGGTTGCTGGCAGGCGGTGCGCATCATACCTGCTATTCTCAAAATGTCACTACTGAAATGCTGGAGGATTTTGCACGTATCGCCGGCATTGAACTCGTGCTGATCAATGAGCAAACTACTATGAGGGCGCTTGAACAGGAGCTGAGGATGAAT
>DATLDR010000199.1:0-4143 GCA_035525775.1 Flavitalea sp. | reverse complement strand
ATGCGCCTTGCACTCATCGGATATGGAAAAATGGGTAAAGCCATCGAACAGATTGCGCTCGAGCGTAAACATGAAGTGGTATTGAGGGTATCCATAGAAAATGTGGAAGACAATACTGTGAAGAATATAAAAAAAGCGGATGTAGCCATAGAGTTTACGGGACCCGACAGTGCCTTTGAAAATGTATCAAAATGTATGGAAGCCGGCATTCCGGTCGTATGCGGGAGTACCGGATGGCTCCAACATTTTGATGAAGCGGTACAACTTTGTAAAAAAAACCAGGGCGCACTTATCTACGCAAGTAATTTCAGTATTGGTGTGAATTTATTCTTCGCACTGAATACAAAACTTGCGGAAATGATGAACAACTACCCGGAATATGATCCTCTAATCCATGAGATTCATCATACACAAAAGAAAGACGCACCCAGTGGGACTGCGATCACCCTGGCAGAACAGATCCTGCAGAAACATAAACAAAAAGAGTCGTGGGTCAATGCGCAAGTTTCAGATTCAAAAAAACTGTCGGTCACCAGTGAAAGAACTGATCCGGCACCCGGAACACATATTGTCACTTATCACTCGGCGGTTGATGATATAGAGATCCGCCATACTGCACATAACAGGACCGGATTCGCAACGGGAGCCGTGCTGGCCGCCGAATTTCTCCAGAACAAAAAAGGAATATTCTCGATGAAAGATGTATTGGGTCTGTAGTAATTATTTCACAGCGGCCTGGTTGCATTCATTCATCCGGTTTACTTAGTAACTTCCTACCAAATTTCCACGAACAAATGCTTTCAAAAAAAGCACAATATGCTTTGCAGGCGCTGATGTACATGGCGGAAAGGAAAGATAACCAACCGACTCTCATTGCCGAAATTGCAAAAAAAAGGAAGATTCCTCTTAAGTTCCTGGAGAATATTCTCCTCGAACTGAAAAATGCAGGTGTACTCGACAGCAAAAAAGGCAAAGGCGGAGGTTATTATTTTAAAATAGCCCCGCGAACCATTTCTTTGGCACGCATCATCAGATTGATTGACGGTCCCATTGCATTGCTGTCATGTGTCAGCCTGTATTTTTATGAACGATGTAAAAATTGCGATGAAAAACATTGCGGCCTCCATGATAGCATGCTGGAAGTCCGCGATGCTATGCTCACGATCCTTGAAAAAAAGACGGTAGCGGACATTGCCTCATTGCCGATGATGAACAGGAAAACAAGTGTTCAAAGTTCTTAGTTCTTAGTTCAAAGTTCTTAGTTCAAGTTCTTAGTTCTTGAACATAATTTTCCACTGGTTTGGTAGTTTGGTAGTTTGGAACAACCATAAGAATGAAATTTTTAACGAATAAAATATCATTTGAAATGGGATCCCTGATAGCTGATACCTGATACCTGAAAGCTAATATCTGATACCTGTACCTTATACACAACAACTCCTGTCTAACATCTCCACACTCCGGATCATCTTCCCTTAAACAAACAACAAATATTTTCATTTAATGATTGAATCCATGAACAGTTTGGATTCGCTGCTGTTCCTACTGTTCATTCATCAAATCATTAAATCAAAAAAAAATTATGAAACGTTCCTTTCTTTCATTTTGTTTCCTGGCGGCTGCTTCAATATTCGTTTATTCCTGCAGTGAAGGAACAACAAGTGGCGCCTCTACCTCTGATACTACGACAAGTACAGTAAATGCCAACACAACTCCAGCCGAAGAAGGTGTATTGGTTGGCGGTGCTAACATGGTCCCTTCAAAAAATATTGTTGAAAATGCAGTGAATTCTGCGGATCATACCACGCTGGTCGCTGCTGTGAAAGCAGCAGGACTTGTTGAAACGCTTAGCGGTACTGGTCCTTTCACCGTGTTCGCACCAACTAATGAAGCCTTCAATAAATTACCGGCTGGCACCGTCGACGGACTTTTGAAACCGGAAATGAAATCGGATCTTACCAAAGTACTTACATATCACGTGGTCCCCGGTATCCTTAAATCAGGAGATCTAAAAGATGGTCAGAAAATTAAAACAGTTGAGGGTACCGAACTCACGGTTTCAATTAAGGATGGCAGGGTTATGATAAATGGTGCTAACGTTACGATTGCAGATGCCGTATCAAGCAATGGAGTCACACACGTAATTGATGCAGTATTACTCCCTAAATAAAACTTTGAAAATTAAAAATTAAAAATTAAAAATGCAAAATAGCTGAAGGGCTTAAAGTGGTTTGTACATAATAGCTGATTACAATAATTTTACATTTTTAATTTTTAATTTTTAATTTCAAATCATCAGGACCATTTCCATTCTAATTAAAGGCACCGTTCAGGGCGTTTATTTCCGGCAAACGGCTATGGAGATTGCACGCCAATTGCAATTGACCGGAACGGTCAAAAACTGCAAATCCGGTGATGTTGAAATTATCGCCACTGGCAATGACTCCCAATTACAATCGTTGATCGAATGGAGTTCAAAAGGGCCCTCACGTGCCGTGGTTGAGAACATTCAGGTTAACCCTCTCCCGCTTCAAGAATTTTCTTCGTTTAACATTGTGAAATAATAATAGCTACAGCTCGTCCACATTTCTTCAAAAATTAGCCGGGCGGAATACACATTTTTTACTTGCCGCATTTCTTTTCTTCTTACATTAGTTGCTCAACTTTACAACTCACTATTATGAAAGGATCAGTTGCAAGAGCAGCTTCATTTTTATTTTTTTGTTTCCTGTCAGCGCAGGAGATCATAGCACAACAGGAAAGAAAAGGGGATCCGGCACTAACAGAAAACTGGACACCTGAACCAAAAGTGATAGTGCCGGGAAAAACGGCTGCAGATCCTCCATCCGATGCCATCATTCTTTTTAACGGAAAAGATGCAAACGGCTGGCGTGATAAAGACAATCAACCGGTGAAGTGGAAAGTTGCTGACGGTGCACTGACCGTTACAGCAGGGTCAGGATTGATTTTTACCCGGGAAACTTTTGGCGATTGCCAGTTGCATATCGAATGGCGTACACCGGCTGAAGTAAAAGGTAGCGGACAAGGTCGTGGCAACAGCGGAATATTTTTCATGGGTCAATACGAATTACAGGTGCTCGATTCTTACAATAACAGAACTTATTCTAACGGACAGGCAGGAAGTATTTATAAACAACACATGCCACTTGTTAATGCTTCACGCGGCCCGGGTGAATGGCAGACTTATGATGTGATTTTCATAGCACCACGTTTCAAAGAAGACAGCACGGTTCAATCACCCGCAAGGATTACCGTCTTACATAACGGAGTACTTGTACAGAATAATACTGTGTTATGGGGTGGCACGCAATACATAGGAATTCCTGTCTATGTAAAACATGGCGATCGTGAACCATTGAGCTTACAGGATCATGGCAATCCGACAAGCTTCAGGAATATCTGGATACGTCGCTTATAAATTGAAATGATTAAAGAATAACATGGCTATCCATCATGCTTCTGCAAATTCTGAAGCATATCGTTGGCCATTCGTTCGAGGTTGAATTCAGGTTTCCAACCCCAGTCTTCACGCGCTACCGAGTCATCAATACTTTGCGGCCAGCTGTCTGCAATTTTTTGACGGTAGTCCGGTTTATATTCCACACGGAAATCAGGAAGCTGTTTTTGAATTTCCTCCGAAAGCTCTTTCGGAGAAAAACTAATGGCCGAAAGATTATAGGAGGTGCGCACGGATATTTTAGCAGCAGGCGCTTCCATAAGCTCAATGGTTGCCCGGATCGCATCGGGCATATACATCATGGGGAGATAGGTATCTTTCTCAAGGTAACAGGTATATTTTCCTTCTTCCAGCGCTTCATGAAACATTTCAACGGAGTAGTCAGTAGTTCCACCGCCTGGTTCCGATTTGTAACTGATCAATCCGGGATAACGAAGGCTTCTGACGTCTACTCCGAATCGTTGTGAATAATAGTTACACCAGAATTCACCTGCATATTTACTGATACCATAAACCGTAATCGGTTCAATGACCGTTTTCTGCGGACAGTTCCGTCGCGGAGAAGTTGGACCGAATACTGCAATGCTGCTGGGCCAATAAACTTTTCTGATTTTTTCTTCCCGTGCAATATCCATCACATTCAGAAGTCCCTGCATATTCAGATT
>DATLDR010000278.1:0-8302 GCA_035525775.1 Flavitalea sp. | reverse complement strand
TAAGTTATGGAACAACGGATCTGTGATCAGGGGATGGCTAATGGAACTGATGTACAATGCATTTTCTAAAGATGGGTCGCTTTCTAAAATAAAAGGTGTGATGCATTCATCGGGTGAAGGAAAATGGATGCTCGAAACGGCGCTGCAAAAATCCGTTGCTACACCTGTAATTGCATTGTCACTGCTGATGCGTTACCGATCACTCCAGGATGATACTTTTTCCGGAAAAGTTGTTGCTGCTCTTCGTAATGAGTTCGGCGGGCATGCCGTAGATACTATTTAAGCAGGTTTTTTACTTCGTTTAGCTTCATCAGCGCTTCTACCGGCGTGAGTCTGTTGATATCTATATTTTCCAGCAGCTTTCTAATTTCACTGAATGTTTCGCTGTGCGCATCAAAAATCGATAATTGAACTTTTGGTGTTGCTATTTTCTTTACCTGGTCATTAATAGTGTCGTCAACATGCTTCTCTTCGAGCTGCCTGAGTATTTCATTTGCCCGCTGAATGAGGGCTGGTGGCATTCCAGCCATCTTCGCTACATGTATACCGAAGCTGTGCTTGCTTCCCCCGGGAGCAAGCTTTCTTAAGAAAATAACTTTGTTGCCCACCTCTTTGTTGGTGATATGATAATTACGGATGCGCGGTAATTTATTTTCCAGCTCGTTCAGTTCATGATAATGAGTGGCGAATAATGTTTTCGGTGCATGATGCGACTGATGAAGATATTCGGCAATGCTCCATGCTATTGAAATTCCATCATAAGTTGATGTGCCTCTTCCTATTTCATCTAGTAATATGAGGCTGCCAGAGGTGATGTTATTGATTATGCTTGCTGTTTCATTCATCTCTACCATAAAAGTAGATTCACCCCCACTCAGGTTGTCGCTTGCACCAACTCTTGTAAATATTTTGTCCGTCAGCGGGATCTTCGCCTGTGCGGCAGGAACAAAACTTCCCATATGCGCCATTAGTGTGATCAAAGCGGTTTGCCTGAGTACGGCGCTTTTGCCGCTCATGTTCGGGCCTGTTAGTATAATGATCTGTTGCAGTGAAGGATCCAGAAGAATATCGTTGGCAATATATGCGTCGCCGGCGGGAAGGTTTCTTTCGATTACCGGGTGCCTGCTTTCTGTTATTTCAAGGTGATTACCCGTATGCATTTCAGGTTTGTGGTAATTATACATCACCGCGTTGTTTGAAAAGCACATGATGCAGTCCATTACGGCAAGTATGCTTCCGTTCACCTGCATTGGCGAAATGTAATCCTGCAGCTCGAGCAGCAGTTTTTCATAGAGCATCGTTTCTATGCTGATGATCTTGTCTTCTGCGCCGATTATTTTCTCTTCATATTCCTTAAGCTCCGGAGTAATGTATCTTTCAGCGTTTGCAAGTGTTTGTTTACGCATCCAAGTTCCCGGAACTTTATTGCGGTGTGAATTCGTGACTTCAAGATAATAACCGAACACATTGTTGAATCCGATTTTGAGACTTGATATACCGGTAGTTTCCAGTTCTTTCTGTTGTAATGCCACCAGGTATTGTTTACCGCCTGATGCAACACTTCTTAAATCGTCGAGCTCAGCGAAAACACCATCCTTAATCATACTTCCTTTATTAGACACCACCGGGGGATGGTCAATAAGGTCATGGATAATCCTGCCAAAAATATACTGGCATGGGTTCAATGCATCCGCTAATCTTTTGAGATAATCATTTTCTGCGTTTTTACACAGCTCTTTTATTTTATGAATATGATCGAGCCCGCGAGCGATGTGCATCACTTCACGGGGATTGATCTTTTTCATTGGTATTTTGCTCACCAGCCGTTCAATGTCACCGCACTGTTTTAGGTGCATGCTGATCTTATTACGCAGGTCTACTTCCCTGATAAAAAATTCTGTAAGGCCGAGTCGTTCATTAATGCTTTTCGCATCTTTCAGCGGCATGATGGTCCACCGTTTCAATAACCTGGCGCCCATCGGCGAAATGGTGTTATCCAGAATTTTCAGCAGGCATTGATTGCCATCTGTTCCATTACCCAGAAGTTCCAGGTTTCTGATGGTGAATTTATCCATCCACAGGTGGTCATCTTTATCGATACGCTGAATCGCACTGATGTGCTGCAGATTCGGGTGCTCGGTATCTTTCAAATAATGTAAAATAGCTCCGGCTGCAATGATTGCTTCAGGCATTTCTTCAATACCAAAACCTTTCAGAGAATGTGTCTGAAAATGTTTGAGCAGTGTTTCTGTTGCGTACTTATGGTCGAAGATCCAGCTTTCAAGAGAATAAGTATAAAATGTGGATCCGAATTGTTCTTTGAAATGTTTCTGCCAGCTTCGCTGGAATATAACTTCTGCGGGTTTGAGTGACTGAAGCAGCTTGTCTATGTATTCCTGTGTTCCTTCGGCTGCAAAAAATTCACCTGTCGTGATGTCGAGAAAAGCTATTCCCGATTGCTTATCACTGAAGTGGATCGATGCAAGAAAATTATTATTGCTGTGGTCGAGGAGTTTTTCGTTTGTGGCGATTCCCGGAGTAACCAGTTCTGTAACGCCCCGTTTAACAATCCCCTTTGCCAGTTTAGGATCTTCAAGCTGATCGCATATCGCCACTCTGTAACCTGCCTTAACAAGCTTGTGCAGGTAGGTATCGAGCGCGTGGTGTGGAAAACCCGCAAGCTCGTTTGAAGTAGCGGCGCCGTTATTACGTTTTGTTAATGTAATACCCAGCACGCGCGAGCTGATCACAGCATCTTCATCGAACGTTTCATAGAAGTCGCCCACCCTGAAAAGCAGAACTGCGTCGGGATATTTTTGTTTAATTGCCCTGTGCTGCTGCATCAGGGGTGTATCGTTTGTGGTTTTGAGTGCCAATTCAGAAATTAAATGTAAAATCGCCAAATTAAAGGAAGCACCCGAACTTTGAAAATTAAAAAATACACAGAACTAAACCGCAAAACTGTTGATGAGTTCAGGGAGTCACCAAAATCTCCGCTCATAGTAGTGCTCGACAATGTGCGGAGTATGCATAATGTTGGCAGTGTTTTCAGAACAGCCGATGCATTCCTCATCAGCGGAATATGGCTCTGCGGCTACACTCCAAGGCCACCGCACAGGGATATTCACAAGACCGCCCTGGGGGCTACTGAAACCGTAGCATGGCAATATGCGGAAAAAACAACCGAAGCGGTGCATGGTCTTAAACAAGAAGGATTTAAGATTTTTGCAGTTGAACAGGTGGAAAAAAGCATTCCTTTGCACGAATTTTCTTACACTAATGCCGGAAAAACAGCAGTTATTTTTGGAAATGAAGTAACAGGAATTGACCAGGAAGTACTAAAACTGTGCGACGGATCAATCGAGATACCTCAATTTGGTATGAAACATTCATTGAATATATCAGTGGCAGCAGGAATTGTGCTCTGGGAACTGGCAGGGAAAACGCAAAAGGAAGAAAAATGATAAAAAATTATCTGAGCTTAATAAAGTTTTCTCATACCATTTTTGCAATGCCTTTTGCAATGATTGGCTTTGTGCTGGGTGTTTCTGATTTATTTTCTCTCGACAAAATATTAATTAAGTTATTACTGGTTATATTTTGCATGGTATTCGCCCGGAGCGCAGCCATGGCATTTAACCGGTGGCTTGATAAAAATTTTGATGCAGCAAATCCACGCACCGCTATCCGCGAAATTCCATCGGGCATTATTTCAGCGAACAAGGCACTGCTTTTTGTGATCTTTAACTGCATTGCTTTTATTATTTGCACCTGGTTCATTAACCTGCTGTGCTTTTATCTTTCTTTTGTTGCCCTTTTCGTTATACTATTTTATAGTTATACTAAACGGTTCACACCACTTTGTCACCTTGTGCTGGGTGTAGGTCTTGCGCTTGCACCTATTGGCGCATACCTTGCAGTAACCGGTTATTTTTCACTGATACCTGTTTTATTTTCCTTCGTTGTACTGTGCTGGGTGAGCGGCTTCGACATCATCTATGCGTTGCAGGATGAAGAGTTCGACCGTTCACAAAATCTTCATTCCATTCCCGTTTGGCTGGGAAAAAAGAAGGCACTGTATTTTTCAGCAGCACTGCACACCATTGCAGCTGTGCTCCTGATCATCATTGGTATATATGCAAATTTTCACTGGTTATACTGGATCGGCACCGCTATCTTCTGCGGCATGTTAGTTTACCAGCATTCTTTAGTGAAACCAAAAGATCTGTCGCGCGTTAACATCGCATTCATGACCGCCAATGGCATCGCAAGCGTAGCCTTTGCTGTTTTTGTCATCACCGATATGATCTTTTTCTGATGCCACGTATTATTGCCATAGACTATGGATTGAAAAGAACGGGTATAGCCGTTACTGATCCTTTGAAGATCATTGCAAAAGGGTTGACCACCATTCCATCAAATACACTTATAAATTTTTTAAAAGAGTACTTCTTAAAAGAAGAAGTGGAACTGGTGATCATTGGCGAACCTAAAAATCTTGACGGCAGCGATACGCATGCTACACAGCTTGTTAAAAGCATGGTAAAGAAACTGATGAAAGAATTTCCATTAATGCGCATAAAAACTGTGGATGAAAGGTATTCCTCTAAAATGGCCTCTCAGGCAATGTTAGACATGGGTATGAAAAAAATGCAACGGCGCAATAAAGCACTTGTCGATGAAATTGCTGCTGCCATCATTCTTCAGGAATACCTGCGTTCACAGGAAGGCAGCGTGTAAGTGGCCCGTAAATTGTAAATTTGCAGGCAGTAATAAAAACATTTTGATGATATTTCCGATAGTAGCTTATGGCGCCCCGATCTTACGAATGGTTAGCAGGGAAATTGATAAAGACTATCCGGCTCTCGACACGTTTATCCAGGACATGTGGGAAACCATGTATGCCAGTAATGGTGTTGGGCTTGCAGCACCACAGGTTAATAAAGGTATCAGGCTATTTGTGGTTGACAGCAGCCAGATATTTGAAAATCAGGAAGAAGAAGATAAGGGCAGATATCCTGATGAACCCGGTGTAAAAAAAGTGTTTATCAATGCAAATATCAAATCACTTGACGGAAGAGAATGGGTTTACAATGAAGGTTGCCTCAGTATTCCAAAAATCCGGGAAGATGTTTCACGGAATGAGGAAATCATGATTGAATATTATGATGAAGCATTTGTGAAACATACAGACACATTCAACGGCCTTACCGCCAGGATAATATTACATGAATACGATCATATCGAAGGTAAATTATTCATCGACTACCTGAAACCTTTGAAACGGAAGCTCATGAAAGGAAAACTCGATGACATCTCCAAAGGGAAAGTTAAAGTAGATTATAAAATGACATTTGTAAAGTGAGGATAAAAATTTTCCTTTTTCTTTTCTCCAGCTTTGGATTCCTATATGGTATTAGCCAGGATTCTTTAATCAATTTTGAAAAGAAGGTAGTCACGCTGAAGGAAGTTGTGGTTCGCAGCAACCTGAACGTACCTGCATTTATACAACGGGTAAAAGATGATACAACCTTTCATAAAGCTTTTCTGAATTTGAAAGTTCTTGGTTATACATCACTTAACGATATAAGGATGCTGGATAAGAATGGCAATACAAGAGCTACGCTCATCAGCAGAACAAGGCAGCAAACCCGCCACGGATGCAGGTGGATGAACGTACTTGAAGAAAAAACTACGGGCGATATTTACGATAAAAATCATCAGTACAATTATTATACGGCGCAGTTGTACTCATCCATTTTTTTTGCTTTCGATACAGTATGCGGGGAAAATAATATTGTAGCAGGTACCAGGTTCAGTACTGCAGGAAAAAATGGAATTGCTAAGCATAAGGAACAATTAAAAATGCTGTTTTTTAATCCGGGAAAAAGAATTCCGGGCCTTCCGTTTATCGGAAATAAGATCGCCTTGTTCGATGAGGAGGTTTCAGCATTGTATGATTTTACGATCGACATGGCAGAATATAAAGGGGAGATGTGTTACGTTTTTAAAATGCTACCTCTGACCACGTTGAACAATTCTGATAAAGACAAAATTGTGATCAATGAAATGACCACCTGGTTTGATACAGAAACATGGGCGATACGCGGTCGTAATTATGACTTGAGCTATAAAGCCGGCGTGTATGATTTTGATGTACACATTGAAGTGGAAATGACCAATTACGGCAAATTGATTGTTCCAAAAGTGATGCGCTATAATGGTGACTGGGATGTTATCTTCAAAAAAAGAGAAAAGGGAATTTTTACGGCAACCTTATTTGATTTCGCTGGATAAGTGAAAAGTGAAAAGTTAAAAGTTAAATACAGCACTACTTTTTACTTTTAAGCTTTAACTTTTAACTTTACTTGTAGCGTATTCCCGCCATTTGTCAATAACGTTTTTCATATCCTCGGGCATTTCACTGTCGAATCTTACTTCCTGTTTTGTTTTTGGATGAATGAATCCAATAGTTTTAGCGTGCAGCGCATGGCGGGGACATAATGCGAAGGCATTATCCACGAACTGCCTGTATTTTGTAAACACTGTTCCCTTTACAATTTTATCGCCCCCGTATAACTCATCATTAAAAAGTGGATGACCCATATGCTGCATGTGCACACGTATCTGGTGCGTGCGTCCGGTTTCAAGTTCACACTGGATCAGAGTAACATAACCGAACCGCTCAAGCACTTTGTAATGTGTAATGGCGTTCTTACCATATTCACCGTCAGGATATGCATCGAAAATTTTCCTGAATCTTTTGTGCCGGCCAACATGTGCCCTTATAGTACCTGAATCATTTACAACATCGCCCCATACCAAAGCAACATACTGACGATGAACGGTGTGATCAAAAAATTGCTTCGCGAGACTGGCCAGCGCCTTTCCGGTTTTTGCAATCACCATGAGTCCACTCGTATTTTTATCTATGCGGTGAACAAGTCCGTAACGGGGAAGGTCAACGGCATTCAGGTGATTGTTCTGTTGCAACAGGTGCCAGGCTACGCCATTCACCAGCGTGCCATTGTAATTTCCGCTGGCGGGGTGCACCACTAGTCCAACCGGTTTATTGATGATCATAACTTCATCATCTTCATAAGTGATGTTGAGTGGAATGTTTTCGGGGATTATTTCTTCTGAATGTACTTCACGGTCAGAATATACAATGATCTCTTCGCCCGGTTTTATTTTATGATTTGCCTGAACTTTTTTATTGTTGACTAATACTCTCCCTGTTTCTATTGCCTGCTGAACTTTATTCCTGGATGCATGTTCTATGCGGGCAGTAAGAAATTTATCGAGCCTTATAGGTTCCTGTCCGCGGTCAACTATAATGTTGATGCGTTCGTAGAGACTTTCGCCGTTTTCCGACTGCTCGTCAGGGAGTTCTGCTTCAGCGTCATTAGTCATTCGGCAAATGTAAGGAACAGAGGGCAGAGGGAGGCAAAGCACAAAAGGCAAAACGCAAAGGTGAGCGTAAAGTATATTTATGCAATCCGGGAGCTTATTATATTAAAATTCTGATTAAAGAAATTTTAAATAACCTCTTCCTTCCCCCTTCTCTTTTGCGTTTTGCCTTTTGCGCTTTGCCGCCCGGACCCCGCAAATAATCGTTAAATTCGCCCCATGTCTTCACAAAAAGTACACTTCCGTGACCTTGGCACATTAGACTACCAGCAGGCGTGGGATTATCAGGAAGAATTACTCGCAAAAAACGTAAACATCAAATCATCGAAATGGCGCACTGAAACAGCTGAAAATAATGTGTCCATAGCAGCTGATGTTGAAACCGATCACCATTTGCTTTTTGTTGAACATCCCCCTGTATATACGCTTGGAAAAAGTGGTAAAATTGAACATGTACTGATCAGTGAAGAAGAACGAAACAAAAATAATCTTGGATTTTACAGAATTAACAGGGGAGGAGACATTACATTTCACGGCCCCGGCCAAATTGTGGCCTATCCTATACTTGATCTCGAAAAGTTTTATACTGATATTGGCAGGTACATGCGTGATCTTGAAGAGGTGATCATTAAAACGTTAGCCGGTTATGGCCTTCATGGCGATCGATCTCCCGGTGAAACAGGCGTATGGCTGGACCCGGGAATAAAAGGGAAAGAAAGAAAGATATGCGCGATCGGCATCCGCTGCAGCAGGTGGATCACCATGCACGGATTGGCATTTAACGTAAACACAAATCTCGGTTACTTCAATAATATTATTCCCTGTGGTATTGTAAATAAACAGGTTACATCTTTGCAGAAGGAATTGAATACAACGCTTGTGATAGATGAAG
>DATLDR010000277.1:0-3269 GCA_035525775.1 Flavitalea sp. | reverse complement strand
TTACTGGCGTACATAAAGCGATCGGCCATTATGAAACACCTTATACAGTAAGCGGAAAAATTCCTTATTACTTTGATGCGAATGAAAGATATGATGATAAGGAAACGTTGCTCAGGTTTCTGGATCATGCAAAAAAGATCGGTGCATATAACCAGATATCTGTAATTGAAGAACCATTTGGTGAGCGGAACCAGCAATCTGTAAAAGACATTGAGATTACACTCGCTGCTGATGAAAGTGCGCACACCGTTGAGGATGCTGCTGCCAGAATTGAGCAGGGATATAAAGCACTCGCTGTTAAAGCGGTCGCCAAAACCCTCAGTATGACCATGAGGATCACGCAGCTTGCGCATAAGAAAAAGATTCCGTGCTTTTGCGCTGATCTCACTGTGAACCCGATACTGGTAGACTGGAACAAAGCTGTTGCGGCACGGCTTGCACCTTTTCCATTATTGCATATCGGTCTTCAGGAAACAAACGGGCACCAGTATTATATCAATTGGGATAAAATGATGTCGTATCATCCGAAAGCAAATGCAAGCTGGACGGTTACGCGTAACGGGGTATATGAAACTGATAAAACTTTTTATGAGCAGAGTGGAGGCATACTGGAAGATTCACAACATTATGTAGATATGTTTAAACATGAATGAGTATTACTCATCTGCCTCGAAATTGTTTTATCATCTGCGCGCTGCCGGAGGCAGGGTTGCAGGATCTCACTCAACTGCTAAATGTAAACAATGTATAAAATATTCTCCCTGCTCCTCATTATCTCTTTCTTTTCATGCACTTCTGAAACAAATAAAAATTACAATAACTTAATTTACGCCTACCATCAGGATATTGAAACCCGTTGGAGTAGCGCTGAAAACCTGAACGGTATAAAAGGTTCGGGAGGAAAGGAAAATAATGGCGCAAAAGGCCATCCGACTGACAACATCAATGCGGGCACAACAAGAACACTTCTCGATATTCAGGGACAGGGTATTATCAACAGAATATGGTTCACTATTAACGACCGGTCATTAACGATGCTGCGTTCATTGAAAATTGAAATGTATTGGGACAACGAAACAAAACCCGCAGTGTCCGTTCCCGTTGCAGATTTTTTTGGCTTGGGCCAGGGCATTGTAAAATTTGAGAATGAATTTTTTGCTAGTCCGGAAGGACGTTCATTCAACTGTTTCATACCAATGCCATTTAAAAAAGGGGCTAAGATCACAATCAGTAATGAATCAGATAAGAAGCTGAATAATATTTTTTTTGATGTTGATTTCAGCCTGCTGAAAGAATGGAATGATGACTTTCTTTATTTTCATGCTTACTGGAACAGAGACACTGCTACAATTCCAGGTAAAGATTATGAACTGTTGCCGCACATTGGTGGAAGGGGCCGATTACTTGGAACACATGTAGCTGTTAATGCGAACCCGTTATACAGGAAGTCATGGTGGGGAGAAGGTGAAGTGAAAATGTACATTGACGATGATGGTGAATTTCCAACACTTACAGGAACAGGAACCGAAGATTATATTGGTACTGCATGGGGACAAGGTGCATTCATGAACAGATACACTGGCTGCCTTACTGCAAATGACTCTCTTGACAAATGGTCGTTTTACCGGTATCATGTTCCGGACCCTGTTTATTTTTTGAATGGAATAAAAGTTACACTGCAACAAATCGGTGGTAACATGAAATCCGTTGTTCAGCAAATGCAGGAACAAAACGTTCCGCTGATTCCGGTAACAGTGGATGATCTGGTGAAAAGTGGTAAGCAGATATTTCTATATGAGAAAGATAAAGTAACAGATCTTAAATCAAAAGATCTACCTGAGAGCTGGACAAATTTTTACCGGTCTGATGATGTGTCCGCTACTGTATTATTCTACCTGAATACAGCATCAGTTAATCTTCCTTCCCTGCCACCTGTTGCATATAGAACTGCGAAATTATAAAACATAAGAATTTTTAAAATTACAGCTTGAGGATCAAGCACCTCTAAACAAAATAAATTCTCCTGAGAACCGTTTCATAAGGCGTTTTCGGCTATTTATCACATGTTGGTTAAACCAATATGTTTTTTAATGGTCAAACGGACATTGTTAAACTAAAAAAACCCTTATGAAACTTAAACTTGTTGCAGTCCTTTCTTTTATTTTTTTCAGTTTTGTATTATTTACAGCCTGTAAAAAAGAAGATTCATCTGGCAATAATCCTGCTGATAATGAAGAAGTATCTGCTGCGGTAACTGATGAATCACAGGTAACAACTGAAATGGATGCTATAGCACTTGATGCAGGTACAGCAATAGAATATGAAGGAACATTTTCAGGAAACAATGGTGTGCTCGATGGGATCATCTGTGATGCAACTGTTGAATACAACACAAGTACTGATTCCATGACCGTAACCATTACTTACAATGGTTCTAATTGTGGCGGCAGCCGTTCACGTACCGGTTCAATTGTTTTGTCAATGGCAAAAGGTACTGAATGGAAAAATTCAGGTTCAATGTTTACAGTAACCTTCAACGATCTTAAGATCACTAAAACTTCTACAAACAAAAACATCACTATTACCGGTACGCATCTTGTAACAAATGTGAGCGGAGGATTGCTTATTCACCTGGCAACGGAGGGACCGATAACACATACAATTACAAGCGACAATATGAAAGTGAGTTTTGATAATGGTACTGCACGCAGCTGGAATATAGCTAAGCAGAGAGTATATACATATGACAACGGTGCTGTGGTAACGATTACCGGAACACATACCGACGGAGATGAAACAGGCATTGCTGAATGGGGTACCAACCGTGCAGGCATTGCATTCAAAACATCAATTGTAACACCGGTTGTAGTTAAGCAGTCATGTAATTTCCGTGTTACAGGCGGTTCAGTTAAACATTCAAGTGAAGCTTTTTCTGCTGTAGCAACATTTGGATTAAATGCAGGAGGAGAAATCATCGGTTGTCCTGTTACAGGAAGTTACTATTATAAGATTGTGTGGACCGGAAACAATGGGAACACATTTAATGTGATATTACCTTATTAAGTGAAAGTGAAAAATGAAAAGTGAAAATATTATATTATACAATAAATAACCCGCAACTAAGCGGGTTTTTTTACTTTTTGTCCACTGCCTGTCTGCATACCGGACATATTACACAGTTCGCCTACTCGAAGTAACTATAAAACACTTCCCGCAATTGTCGTCCCATCAACTTCCAGTCTTCTCCCATAGGCACTTTTTTCAATCCT